>NZ_JAKRMZ010000020.1:0-50478 GCF_022345915.1 Corynebacterium sp. ACRQP
AGCTTCTCGCTGATCTCATTGACCTTTGCCGGGTCATGGTTTTTCTTCGGTGACACCGTAGTCATTATCGGTGAAACTCCTTCTAGATCAGAGCCTCACACACAAACTTCCTGACACCCTCGCTCAACATGGGCAAACACGCCAACAAGCCAATCCTCGAAGAAGCCTGCAGACGTTTGGTGTCCACCGACGGCAGAAGGCGTGCTGTGTCGTATACCGCGGTGAAAAACATGATGGCCGCCGTGCGCAAAGACACCTCCACACGACCTACAGGTGCTGACCTGCCAATCGATCAATTAACCGGCAGACCCACTGACGGTGCGCCTGCCCCCGCAACCCGTGACACACGCGGCGCCTACCTCGGTGGTGCTGCCCAGTTCAGCCTCGAAAACCTCACCAAGAAAGGATCTGCATAACCCATGCCCCACCCGCAACCAGCATCATCATCCGCCCGCTTCCTCGACGAATCAGTCCTGCCGATCTTTACCGATCTACGCATGACCGCCTTCGGACAAAGCGTCATCGACATCGCCGCCGATCCCGCATTCGACGACTGGAGCTTCTCCGACAAAGTGCTCTACGCACTCGATAAAGAGGTAGCGGCCAAGCGTGAGAGGCGAGTCAACAAACTGCTCAAAGCATCCCGATCGCCAAATCCCGATGCTTGCATCGAAGACATCACCTACACGCCCGGCCGCACCATCAACAAAGAGCAAATCACCCGACTCGCTCACTGCCAATGGTGCCAAAGCGCACAAAACATTGTCATCCTGGGCAAATCCTCCGTCGGCAAAACCTACCTCGCCCAAGCACTACTCACCGCGGCGTGCAGAAACGACTACTCCGCACGCTTCTTCCGCACCGACACACTCGCCAACCACCTCGCCGTACTCAAACACGACGACCCAGCCCGCATCACGTTCCTCGAAGACCTACACAACACAGACGTGTTAGTCCTCGACGACTTCCTCACCACCCCAATCGATGCCGCCACCGCACACCAACTGCTCAATATCCTCGCAGAACGCGAACCCCGCGGATCGACCATCGTGACATCCCAGTTCACACCCGACGAGTGGTACAAATCCATCCCCGACGCCGTCATCGCCGAGTCAATACTCAACCGACTCGTCGCCGGCGCCGAAATCATCACACTCGAAGGCACCAACATGCGACTGACCCAATAACCCCACCGAAATCCCAAAACGCTCGGGTGTTACTCGATACTCACCCGGGCGTTACCCGAAACTCACCACACCGTTACTAAACACGTGGTCTAAACAGCCGTAGAACGTGGTGTAAAAGACGCTGGTCATAGCCTCATTTTACGGCAGGAACGGGCGCAGCTGGTCCACAATCCACTGGAGCGTTCCGCCCGCGCCGGCGAGCACCGCCACGAGCAGGCCGAGCACGCCCACCAGCACGCCGCCGGCGAAGGCGCCGACGCTGCTGCCCACGTTGGAGGAGCTGTCGCTGGAGGAGCTGTCGTCGGTAGGCTGCGGCTCCGCAGTGACAGTGGTCGGGACCGCCACGGTGGTGGTCGCGGTGGTCGGCGTGCCGGACACCGTGCTGGTGACGGTCGTCGGGACCGCCACGGTAGTGGTCACCGGAGCAGACGGAGCAGACGGCGCAGCGGAAGAAGGAGCGGTGGTAGTGGTCGGCGCCGGGGCCTTGCCGCGGGCGGTCAGCCACTGGTCCGGGCCGATCGGGTGGTCCACCATGCGGATCTCGCCGATGTTGCCGAACCAGCCATCGACCTTGTCGTTATCCCAGGCGGAGGTGCCCAGCAGCCACTTGTCGCCGTTGCCGCCCATGCCCAGCGGGCCGTAGCCGTCGCGAAGGATCGGGGAGCCGTCGACGTACATGGTCACGGACTTATCGGCCGGATCGTTGACCACGGCGATGTGCATCCACTTGCCCTTGGGCACCTCGTGGGTCCAGTTGGAAAAGCCCTCGCCGTTTTCGCCGTAGGAGTACCAGCGCAGCTCGCGGAGGCTGGACACGCCGAGCATCTGGATCGGGTCGCCGTCCTCGTCCTCGGGGTGGGTGATGGTGCCGGAGGCGTCGCGGATAAGGGCGTTGGACCACTTGTTGTTGTCGGCGTTCCAGTCTTCGTCGAGTTTGAGGAACGCCTCCATGGTGTAGCCGTTCTTGAACTCCTCCGAGTTGATGTCGGCGCCGGTGGCGGTTTCGAACCAGGCGGTGGAGTGCTTGAACTTCGGGTCCTTCCAGCGCAGGGAGCCGCGGTCCGCGGACAGCGGGTGCTTGTCGTCGGAGAAGGTCACCGCGTCGGCGCCTGCCGCTACGCGGTGGCGTGCGCGGGTCATGTCGTCGCCGTTTGCCACGTCGGGGATGACGGCTCCAGCGGGGGCGGCGTCGCCGTCGTTAAGCAAAGTGCCCTCGACCTTCGTCTGGCCGGGGCGCCAGTGCACGACGGTGCCGTCCACGTACGCGTAGTCCTGCTCGTCTTTCGGCTTGTCCTTTTCGGTGACCTCGTAGGCCTTGTAGCCGTCGGTGATGGTCTGCTTCAGCGCCTCGTTGTAGTCCGGATCGTTGGCGTCGCCGGCGGTGAAGCCCGGCGCGAACGCCTTGAAACGCTCCGCGAAGTCCAGATCGATGGTGTAGGAATCGCCCTCGCCCTCCATGATCAGGTGGTCAAAGGAGGTGAGCTGCTCGTACTTCTTGGACTTCACCCACGGCGAGTACGCGAGCATCTCCAGCTGATTGTTGGTGAGGTCGAACTGCAGCTGGCCCATCAGGCCGTTGCCGCCCAGGTAGGCCATCTGGTAGTCCTGCAGGATGTTGATCACGTCGTGGCCAGCGTCATTCTTCTCCACGTGGTAGCCCGCGCCGTGGTGGTGGCCAGCGATGGTGAGGAAGATCTGGTCGTTCTTGCGGATCAGCTTGTCCCACAGGTGCTCGCCGTACTCCTTAGTGAAGTAAGTGGAGCCGTCGCCGTTGATACCGGAAATCTCGTGCGCGGTGAGGATCACGGGCAGCTCCGGGTGCTTATCGATGACCTGCTGCGCCCACTCCAGCGTCTCGTCGTTGGCGCGGAACCCCAGCGCGAGCACCAGGTACTTCTGCCCCTCGGCCTCGAAGATGTGGTACTCCGAATCCACGCTCTGACCCGGGAAGGCGTAGCCGTCGCCGCCGTTGTGGATCTCGGTGGAGGCGGTGCGGCCCATGAACGTGGAGTTCTTCTTCGCGCGCTCCTCCGGGAAGTACTCGGTGAAGGCGGATTTGCCGTCGAACATGGTCAGGTCGTGATTGCCCGGCAGTACGGAGTAGTTCACCCCGGCGTCCTCGAGCGTTTTCATGGCCTTGTCCGCGATGTCCCAGCTGGCGCGGTCTTCCGGCTGGTCCACCACGTCGCCCAGGTGGGTGACAAACTGGGTGCCCAGCTTCTTGTGGTTTTCAGCCAGGAACTCGGTCTGCACATCAAACGGGTTGGTGCCGTAGCGGTCGCCGAAGATGTCGCCGGCGGCCTCGGTGCCGTAACGAGCGTAGAACTGGGTATCCGGCATGACGCCGAGGGTGAAGCGGGAGGCGAGATCCTCCGCGTTAGCGACGGGAACTGGGGTGAGCAGGGCAAGGGCAGTAATCGCGGCGAGGTGTTTGCGCATGGGGGTCCTTCGTTTCAGGCAGTTGCGGTTGAGCAGTTAGAAACGTAGCGCCCTCAGGTTTCGCTGAGGTGAAATTCAGGTGAAACTTAAGCTTATCGACGTTCAGCTCCGCCCTGCCGCCGTTTCCCGCCGTTTCCCCAGGGGATTCTTTTCGGGACCGTTCTTCGGTTCCGAAAGATATAGGAAAGATGTAGCGCGGTGAATACGGCCCGAACTTCAACGTTTTCCCTGGCCAGAGAATTGTTCCGATATCTTTTCTATATCTTTCCGCGCGCGAAAAACCCGGGCCCGCCCCACAAAAGGGGATTGGGCCCGGGTTGTCGCGACGTTGCTTTAGGAACGCGCGTCGACGTGCGGGAGCACGGCCAGCGGTGAGAGATCCGTCAGGGACGCGATGCCACGCTCCTCGTCACGGAACCATGCGCGGACGTTGTTGATGAAGCCCTTCATGGCTCACCTCCTTTCGTTACCAGGGGAAGGTTGTTAACCTTCCGTTCATTTCAGGGTAACTCTAGGTTTGCGTAAATAGTTTGTCAACACCAACGATTGGCGCGCGTCCACGAAAAAGGGCCCTGGCACGTGCCAGGGCCCGGTAGAAATCAGGAGCAGGCTAGAGGAAGGGGTACGGGTCCCACCCAGTGAGGTACTCAATGCGCTCGCGCGCGATGAGCAGGAGCGCGGCGATAACGGCAACGAACACGATGGCCAGGAAGATCCACCCCAGAACGCGGCGGCCGCCTTGCGGAGCGGAGCCGTCGCTGGCGGGAGAGAGGAAGTGGATGCTCAGGGCGTACAGGGCCGGCAGGCCGGCGCCGAGCAAGATGCCGACGGCGACAACGGAAAAAAGCGATTTCAGCAGTTCAAGCATGCGGGTTGTCCTTTCCGGCTAGCCGCGCGGGTGGTGGTCGTGGGAGATAGCGGTCGATCCCGGCGCGCTGAGGCCACGGGAGGTGTCCACGAAGTCTGCGGGCTCGCCGGAGTCGTGCTGGGTGGACGCCCTCTTGCGGGCGTCGCCGGTGGTGTGCGCCGGCGACTTGGAGTCGCCGTCCCAGTCGTCGTTGACGTTGTCCTTGTGCACCGGCTTCTGCGATGCCTGCCAGAACATGTAGCCGCCGCCGATGAGGATGATCAGCGCCAGGGCGACGCCGCCCCACACGAGGTCGCCGCCGAGCTCAGCGGCCCAGTGGCCGATCCACCAGGTGATGAAGGACACCAGCGCCGCAATGGGCAGGGTGGTGATCCAGGCCAGCGCCATGCGGCCGGCCACACCCCAGCGGACCTCGCCCTTCGGGCCGGTCAGACCGGAGCCGAGGATGGAGCCAGTTGCCACGTGGGTGGTGGACAGCGCCATGCCCAGGTGGGACGAGGTGAGGATGATAGCGGCGGAGGAGGTCTCCGCGGCCATGCCCTGCGGCGGGTGGATCTCCACCAAGCCCTTGCCCAGGGTGCGGATCACGCGGAAGCCGCCGGAGTAGGTGCCGATGGCAATGGCGAGAGCACACGCCAGCTGGATCCAGAACGGCATCGGGTGGTCCGAGCCGAACTGACCAGCGGCCACCATGGCCAGAAAGATCACGCCCATGGTCTTCTGGGCGTCGGAGGTGCCGTGGGCGAGCGCCACCAGGGAGGCCGTGCCGACCTGGCCCCAGCGGAAGTAGTTGTCGCGGTGCTCCTTGTCGGAGTTGGCGGTGAGCTTGTACACCAGCCATGTGCCAATCGCGGCGATCAGCCCAGCGACGAAGGGGGCGAACAGTGCCGGGACGATGATCTTGTCCAGCACGCCCTGCCACACCACGCCGTCGAAGCCGATAGCGGCGATGGCCGCGCCGATCAGGCCGCCGAACAGGGCGTGGGAGGACGAGGACGGGATGCCGAACAGCCAGGTGAACAGGTTCCACATAATGCCGCCAGCCAGGCCGGCGAACACCACGAGCAGGAGGCGTTCGGAGTCGAGGGTGTCGTTAAGGTCGAAAAGATCGAGCTTCACAATGCCACCCGCGACCGTCTTGGCCACGGCAACGGAGAGGAAGGCGCCGATCAGGTTGAGTACACCGGCCAGTGCCACAGCGACTTTCGGGCTGAGCGCGCCGGTGGCGATGGAGGTGGCCATCGCGTTTGCAGTGTCATGGAAACCGTTAGTGAAGTCGAAGAACAGGGCAACGACAATGATGAGTATTAAAAGAATAGTGATGCTCACGGGGAAGATTATGCGCCCGCTTTAGCAGACCTGAACAGGGGAAACGATAAAGTTCATCCACTTGTAAACCAACGATTTCGTCACCTTGGTGCCTACCTGCGCATTCGCCGACCGGCTTACCTAGAATTCACCTCACGGATACCTAAGGTTACCCAGCAACCATGTCCCACACGGTCACGGCCACGATCACCAACCCCACCACCAACACGAAGATGGTGTCGGGGCGGCGAGCGTAGTGCTTAAACGCCGTGGCCTTGTTAAATAGCAGCACCGGCATGATGTACACCAAAAACGCCACGAACACGCCACCGACTACGGAGATCATGTCCAGGATCGACGGGTTCAACACGGCGACGATCACCGCAGTGACGAAGACGAAGATGTTCACGGCGAGGCGAAGCGTGGACGTCGATACGCGAGCCGCAAAGTTCGGCGCCACACTGCGCACCAGGTACGCAGTGCCCTCCTCCGTGCCGAGCAAGTGGCCGAAGTAGGAGGTGATGATCGCCGCGATGGCGATGACCGGGCTGATCCACGCCATGAACGGCGCATCCGTCTCGTTGGCCAGGTACGACAGCACCGGCACGTTCGCCTCGCGCGCGGCGTCCATCCCGTCCGCGCCCAGGGACAGCGCGCACGACCACACGAAGAACATGGTGAATGTGACCAGCATCGCGGCGGTGATCATCTCCACCTTGGACACCTCGCGCTCAGTCGCGGCGACGTCACCATCCGTCTTTTTCTGCACATCCAGCGCGAACTGGCTCAGCGCCGCCATGTGGCTGAAGGAAAACACCAGCACCGGCAGGATCAGCAGCAGGCCCTGCCACACCGAATAGGAGGATTCGTAGCCGCGGAAGCTGACGAAGTCCCAGCTCGGGATCAGGTAGAACGACACCGCCGCCAGCGCGATGATCAGCGGATACACCAAAACGTTGGCCAGCCACAAGGTGGGTTTCTTGCCAAAGGCGTACGCGCCCGTCATCAGACCCGCCGAGGCCGTGGCCAGCACCCACCGGCTCACTTCCGGCCCGTCGAGCTGGTTCACAATGAAACTGTCCAGCGTGTTAGTGATGGAGATGGCGTAGATCAGCACCGTGGGGTAAATGCCCAGCCAGTACACCAGCGCCGAGGCGAGTCCGCGCTTGCGGCCCGTCAGCGCCGTGATCACCTGCAACACGTCCAGTCCCTTCACCGGGGAGGCGGAGACGATGCGCGCGTAGGTGCGGTGGGAGAAGAACACCATCGGACCGATCAGCAGCGTGGCAATCACCAGCGGCCAAAACCCGAAACTGCCTGCGTTGATGGGCAGGAACAGGATGCCGGCGCCCACGCCGGTGCCGAACAGCGTGATCACCCAGCGCATGAACGAGCCGTCCGGTTCGTCGCCCTCGCGCTGCTCCTTGATCTGCTCGATGTCGGCGTCCGAGAGGTTCTCCCGGTCGAACTCTTGGCGCGAGAGCTCGAGGTGCTCGTCGCTGTGTTGCTCAGGTAGCTGGGCGTCAGTCATGGTGATCTAGGTTACGCGTGGTGCTGTTGGGAACGGTGTTTTGCATTCGCCTATCGACGCCCCTCCGGTGATGCCCGCTGTCGCAATGTCGGCTGCGGTTCCCGGCGCGGTGGCTTGCCCGTCGCGGCGCGATTCCCGGCGCGGCCACGCCAGCAGCGCCGCCGAGCGCGCAGATGGTGAAAGGCTAATGGTGAAAATCCGAAAATCTTCGCGGATTCACCATCCTCCATTCACCATCTGTGTAATTCACCGGTTGATCGGGAGGATCTGCGGCACCGGCGGGAGGCCAAACTGGGTGGTGTCCACCACCTGGGTGGCCAGGAAGCCGAGACCGACCAGCACCAGCGGGATCAGGATCGCTGCGATGATGCCGCCGGTGGAGCTGCCGTTCGCCGAACCGTCGTTGCCATTTCTTGCCTCCGGCTCGCCAACGTGGCTGTCTTCTGCCGGAGCGACGTTGGTCTTAGCCGGGGTCATTCGGGTAGTCGAGGCCGTTTCTGCCTGCGGGGTTGCAGCAGTCGGCTCCGCAACGGACGCCGTGGACGGCACGGTCGTCGCCGGCGTCGCACGCTCAGGCTGCTCAGAGGACGGTGCCTGAGATGTGGTGGGGGCAGGCGACGGAGAAGGTACCTCGGTCGGGAGCGGTGCTGGCTTCGGCGTCGGCTTCGGCGCGGGCTTCTTCGGGAAGGGAACCGTCATGCCGTCCGGGTTCTCAACATTGAAGAAGTTGGCCGAGACCTGCTGGTAGTAGGTTTCGTTGCGGTCGTGGGCATTCGCAACCGCGCGGAAGTTGTTGGCCGGGTTGCCGCGGGTGATCATGTCGATGCGGGCGCCGGTGTGGAAACCGTCGACCTCACCCGCGTACACAGCGAGGAAGCCCTTGCCGGGGATCCAGACCGGGGCGCCAATGGTGCGCGGGTCGGCGGCGTCGGCGAGGTCGTCTGAGAGCACGACCGCGGAGCCGTCCTGGCCGAGGTAGGTGCCGCAGCGCTCGTCGGAAGCACCGGGCGCGGTGGAGGTGGCGAAGACGCAGACCTCGTCGCCGGGGTTGGCGTCGGACCACTCAACGACGTCGTCGCCGGTAACGCCGTTGGCGCCGGGCTGCACGAACGGAGTGTCCAGCTCGACGTAAGCGAACTTGTTGCGCGTCGTGGTGTCGGCGGCGGGGACGGTCAGCTGGCCAAGGGGCTCGCCGAACTGCGAGTACAGGGTGTCGCCGGCGGGGGCGCAGTCCGGGGAGGTGAACAGCACGTCGTCCTGGATCAGGGAGATGCTGCAGCGGGGGTCACCGGAGGCGTCGTAAAGCAGATCGCCCTGGTTGATGCGCGGGTGGCGCTCGAAGGGCACCTCGCCGCCGTAGTGGTTGGGGCTCCAGAAGTTGGCGGATGCGCGCTGGTAGAAGCGCACGCCGAGCTCGTGGGCGCGCTTGACCGCAGCGGCGGAATCGGTCGGCGCCTCGGAGGTGAGCATGTCGATGCGGGTCGCCTCACCGCCCGCGCCGGAAACACCGACGAAGCCCTTCTGCGGGTTCCACAGCGCCGCGCCGGGCTGGGCGGGCACGGGTGCGTCGTGGATGATCTGGGCGCCGTCGAGGCCGAAGAACGTGCCGCAACCAGCGTCGGAGCACAGCTCGTCGCCGGGCTGAATCTCGTCCCACGCGGCGTGCTCGAGGTGGGTGTTGGCGCCCGGCTCCATGCGGCGGCCGGTCACCGCAATAATGCCTGGCGACGTCCTCTCCGTCGCCGCAGCCGGCACCTCCAAGTCGCCCACGTACTCGCCGGCGGCGGCGAAGAACCCGTCGGACTGGCAGTCCGCCGAGACGTAGAGGTGCTCATCTTCGACGCGGCCGATGATGCAGGTGGGGGCACCGGAGGCGTCGTAAAGCGTGGTGCCCTCATCGAGCTTGCGGGTGGGGAAGGGGACCGCCGCACCCGCGCCGCCGGCCCTGGACCAGAAGTTGGCGTCGTTGTGGGCGAAGAACTGCTCACCCTTGCGGTGCGCCGCGCGGATCTGCTCGATGTTGGGGCTGGTCCAGCCGTCGTCGACCATGTCCGTGCGGGAACCGATGCCGTCGCGGTGGTAGACGCCCGCCAGGCCCTTGCCCTTGACGTGCAGGCCCGCGCCGGGGAGCACGCCAGGGAGGTCGTCGACGAGGACGAGCTTGGAGCCGTCGTAGCCCGCGAACTCGGTGCAGGCGTCAGCGGCGCAGACCTCGTCGCCAGGGGTCAGGTCCGTCCAGGGGATGAGGTTGGTGGTGGAGTTGTCGAAGGTGATCCAATCGTCGCTGGATTCGAGCGTGGCCACCTCGTTGTCGAGGTACGACGCGGGGTTGGTCCAGCCGATCCGCTCGCCAATGCTGGTGAAGACGGGGCTGGCGCAGTCGGACGAGGTGTATCCGATGTCCGCCGCGGACGAACCGAGTTCGCAGACCTCGTTGCCGTACTCGTCGAAGAGGGAGTCGCCCGCCTGCAGCACGCGGTGGGGCAGCGCCACCTCAGGGCGGTTGTCCGGGACATCCGGGTCGAAGCGGTAGATGTTGGTGCGCTGGAAGTACGGCTGCTTGAGCTCGTGGGCCTTCAGCACGTACTCCAGGTTCGGTACGGACTCGACGTATTCACCGCCATCCGCGGCGGATGTGAAGTCAATGCGCGTGCCGATGGCGTGACCGTTTTGCTCCTGCGAGTACACGCCTACAAAGCCCTTGCCAGTAATCCACAGCGGCGTGCCAGGGACGATCTTGTCGCTGAACTCCGTCTCCGCGATCAGCCATACGCCGTCCACTCCGATAAGCGTGGTGCACTCCGGGTCGCCGGTGCCGTTGGCGGCGGCGCAGAGTTCATCGCCAGGCTGCATGTCCTGCCACTCCGCGATGACATTGAATCCCGGCGCGTTGGTGCCGGCGACCATGCGCGCACCCGTGACCTTCAGCGTGGCTACCGGGCCGTTGCTGATTTGCGACCTTTCCAGAACGCCAACCGGGCGCCCCAGCGCAGTGTAGAGCTTGCCGTAGCCGCAGTCCGAGGACACGAACAGACGCTCGCCCTGCACGTAGCCGACGCGACAGGTGATGTTGCCGTTGTAGTCGTAGAGCGGGTCACCCTGGTTGAAGGTTTCCATCGCGGTGGGGAATTCCTCGCCGCGCTCACCGAGCAACGCTCGGAAAATTGGAAAGACCTGGTAGTAGGGCACACCCATCTGGATGGCGCGGAGTATGCCGAAGTAATCGATGCTTTCGTTATTGTCGGTTTCAAAATCCGGGCGAGAGGCGGTGGAGAAATGGTGTGGGTAGCCCTCACCACCGATAGAGCCTGAGTACAGTCCGACGAATCCGCTGCCGTCCTTGGCCCAGACCGGCCCGCCGGAATCACCCGGCGCACCGTCAACCCCGTCATCCATGAGGATCTCCGCGCCGTCAGTGCCGAGAACCTTGCCGCACCGGACCCTCTTGGTGGTCATCCCCCAGGCGCAAACCTCCAGTCCATTCGTAATCTCTTCAAACGGAATGATGGCGTCGCCCGACCGGACATTCTCGCCCGCGCGCACCCATGGCGTATCCATCTCGATCCAGCCCGCGTCGTTGCGGAGCTTCTTCAGGCCTCCCTCGTTCGTTCCGAACGTGCCGACCTTTGTGTCCAAGGAAAGAATCTCTTTCTCCGTATCGGGATCGATGCCCCAATACTTCACGGTGTACATCTCGGCACCGGGCTCTCCGCAGTGACCGGAGGTGTAAAGAACACCCTCATTAATCCATCCGATGGTGCATCGGCCGAGCATGCCGTCCGGCTCAAGCGTGCCGATTCTCTCTCCCTGGTTGAGCACGGGAACCGGCGGATAGTGGATCTGCTCGGCCTTACCTGTGTCAGGTGCAAAGGTGAACACCTCCGCGTGCTGGGAGAGATCGTCCGCATCGCGTTGCGCAATGTGGCCCGGGTCCACCGGGTACGTGCTCTCCGCAACCCGGTCTGGACGGGTGACCAGTGAGTAGCCGTCGAGTTCACCGGAGTAGAGGCCTGCGATCTCGCCAGCTTCCGTCACCACCACTTGCCCCAGCACAGCCTCTTCGCCCAGCACATTCGCCGCGACGCCCGACGCGCCATCGAATCCGCTATACCTGTACTTATATGCTGCATCTTTGGTGGTGACCCACTCGCCCGCAGGAAGATCCCCGGCGAGCTCCTCATACTCGTTCACCCCCTCCGCGACGTCCATGTCCAGCTTGATCCAGCCAAAGTCGTTGCGGCGCGTCTCCGGGTCGTAGAGAGTTTCGAAGCTGCCGAGCACGTTGCCATCGATGTCGCTGAAGGTTTCGCCGTCGGCGCCGCACTGGCCGGCGGTGAAGGCGTAGCCTTCGTGAAGCCAACCCACCGCGCACTCTTGACCTGTGGCTTCGTTGTAAATCAGGTCGCCCTGATTCACTGTTGCGACGGGTGCTGCTTCCGCTGCGGGAGCGAGCACTTGGCTTATCGACGAAACCAAGGCCACCGCCGTCAACGCAGCGAGGGAACGGGACGGGACACGAACGGACATTGGCGGACCTTCGCTCTCAGTAATAGTGACAAGTCAAGACTAGGCCCATTACCACCCGACCCCAAGCCGAATACCAGCTTTCGGACAGGTTCTTACCAACTCCTTATCTAACCCGCCCCCGCTGTACCCCCACCGAACATCCAGTTGTTTGCCAGGTTTTGGTGATCTAGATTTTTAAATCGTCACCGTTTGGCCTGTGTCCCGAGAGGATCGCCCCCATGTCCCGTTCCCGCATCGCAACTGCCACGCTCGCCTGCGCGCTCGCTGTCGGCACTGTTCAAGTCCCCGTCGCTGAGGCGCAGTCGTCAGGGAGTTCTACCACCACCGTCGACCAGCAAGGATTCGACAAAGCGACCGCAAAGTGGCAGCCGCTTTTTAGCGACGCATCCGCCTCCCTCCAACAGGCCGAACGCGACGCCAAAGCAGCGAAGGCGCAGCGCGACGCTGCGAACGCCGCCGTGCGAAACGCGGAGGTGGCAGTCGAGGAGGCGGAGGCTGCGCTGACCGCGGCTGAAGCTGAGCTCGCACGCGCGGATGTGGAAAAGCGCAAGGCAGAGCTGGACGCCGCCGAGGAAGTGCTGAAGGAGGCGGAGCGGGAGCTCGTCGCAAAGCAAGAGGCGCTCACTGCGGCGGAGGAAGACACCGCCGCCCTCGCCGAGGACGTCACCTTGGCAGAGGAAACAGCCGCCGCAGCAGGGCAGACCGCCGAGGACGCCGCAGCTGTGAAGGCCGACAAACAGCAGGCCGCGGATTCCGCGCAGGCCAAACTGGCCGACGCCCAGGCCCGCGAGGCCGCCGGCGCCGACTACACCCAGGAGGACTGGGAGCGCCTGGTCGCGGACGCCGTCGTGGAGATCACCAACGAGTACCGCCAGCGCCACGGCATGCACCCGCTGGTCAGCCACGACGTGTTCAACGACAACGCCCGCGACTGGAGCGGCGTGATGTCCGCCGACATGCAGCGCGGCGGCAACGACTACTTCCGCCACGCCGAGTTCGAGGCTTACGGGCACAGCGGGGAAAACATCGCGTACAACTGGCTCGGCTGGCCAGATGTCTCCCCGGCTACCGCGGACCGCACGCAGTGGGCCGAGCTTCCCGAGGCGCTGTTTACCCAGTGGCGCAACTCCACCTCGGGGCACAACGAAGGCATGTTGGATTCGAGTCAGACCGGCATCGGCGTCGGTGTGCGGGTCGCGCCCAACGGCCAAGCGTTTGCCACAATGCAGTTCTACCGGCTGTCCTACCCGACCACGTCCTACACGTTCGGCCCGGACGGCGGCTCGCAAAAGGCTAACGCGAGTGGGGTGCCGTACTACGTCTCCACCGGAGCACGCGAGACGCTGCGCACCCCCGAGCTCACGGTGGACCTGGGCGATCGCAGGCAAGCCAACCCGAGCTACGACGGCCTGAAGCGCGACGAGATCCGCGCCATCCCGGCCCGCACGACCAGCAGGCTCGGCGTGGCGGTCTCGCACGACTACGCCGCCGAGCTTTCCGCCGATGAGGCCGAACTTTCCGCCGCGCAGACGGATCTCGCCGCCGCCCAGGAGCAAGACGCCGCCGCACAGGAGGCGTTGGCGCAGGCCGCGGGCGCGCTGGAGGACGCTGAGAGGCGGTTGCGGAGTGCCGTCGATTGGCAACAGCGCCTGGAAGGCGAGCGGGATGAACTCGCGCGCGCCGAGGCTGAGGCCACGGATGCGAAGGATGCCGCAAAGGCCGAGCTCGCGCGGGCGCAGGCCGCGGACCAGGACGCGCTGGCGGCAGCGGTGGAGTCCGCCCGGGAGCGCCTCGCCGAGGCGGAGCAGGGTGTCGAGGACGCGTACGAGCTTTCCGCCGCCGAGCAGATGACCCTCGACGAGGCCGAGGACTACGTCGCCGAAGCCGAAGCTGAGCTGGCGCAGGTCAACGCGCAGCGTCCGACGCTGGCGCAATACACCACCACCGAAACCAACACTGCGGCGGTCGTGCTGGGTGTGCTGGCCGCGCTGGCGGTCGTGGGCATCGGCGTGGTGGCGCTGGCGCCGCGCCTCGGCATCGAGCTGCCCTGGCAGTAGCGGCTCAGCGGCGGCGGCCGGAGGCGTCGGCGAACTCGTCAAGCAACGCGAGCACGTCGGGGGAGCGCCACCCGCGCTGACGCTTGTCCAGCTGCGCGGAGATGACGATGCCGTCAACCTCCAGCCGCTCCAGGGCGTTACGGGCCGTCTCCGCTGACACATCAAACTCGGCGGACACCGCCGCCGTGGTCAACACGGGCCGCTGCAGCAGCAGGTCGAGAACGCGCCACGCCAGCGCATCGGCGCGGGCGGTGAGCTGCTCGTTCCACTCTTCACGCAGGGCGACTAGTTCCGCCGCCAGCCAGGATCCGCGCTCTGCGGCGTCGATAGCGGCGCGGGCGAACAGTTGCACGATCCGGTCCACGTCGCCGCCACGGTAGGCGTCGAGCGTGGCGAAGTACCCCGCTGTGTCGGTGAGGAGGACGGCGGACAGGGGGAGGGCGGAGCTCGTCGTTAAGCTACGCTCCCGCAACACCACATGCACAAGCGCACGCCCCGTGCGGCCGTTGCCGTCGGCGAACGGGTGAATCGTTTCAAACTGCGCGTGCGCGACCGCCGCCTGGGCGAGCGCCGGGAGATCATCGCGCGCCATGAACTCGCCGAGATCAGCCATCAGCTCCCCAAGATGACGCTGGTGGGGCGGCACGAACATCGCCCCGGCGGGGGAGTAGTCGCTGCCGCCGATCCACACCTGGGCGCTACGCAGCACGCCCGCGATCTCGGGAGCGGAATCCGTAAGCAGGATCCGGTGCATCTCCACGATGCCGTCCACGCTCGCGCGGGCCCGCTCCACGGCGGCCTCCATCTGGCGCGTGTTCGCCGCAATCAGCGCCGCATTTCCCCGCCCGCGGCCAGTGACCTCCGCCTCCAGCACCTTGCGAGCCGACGACGTGAGCTGCTCAATACGGCTAGACGCAGCCGACTCACTGCGCAGCAACAGCGGGGTGAAGGGGACAACCCGGTGCGCATCAGTCGTATCGAACCGCACCGCCGCGACCGTCGCCTGTTCCACCAGCGCACGAGTTTCCTCGGTGAGCGTGAGCTGCTGGCTCGCAATCTTCGGGACCACCGCGGCCTCATACTCGGGCGGCATCCTCTTCGCCGCCCGCCGCGGGTACGAATCGGGCGCAGGCGACCACGGGAGCGTCTCAGTCTCCACCCGCGGCCAGTTCATACGGGGGAGACTACCAAACTTACGCCGTTAACTTTGGTGGTTGCCCGCGAACACCAAACTTATCGACGGCTAAAGCAGTGCCCGAGCAGTCAGCCCTGGCTACTGTGCTTTGCGTAGGTCAGCCAGCTCGCGGTGGCGAGCCCTTTCTCTCACAGCGGCAAGGCTCGCCTGAGTTTTCTCGTCGTGGGATCGTCTCCACGCAAGAAATGCGTCCTGCAGATTGAGCCACAGCTCTGCCGAGGTACCAAGCGCTGCTCCGACCAGCTCGGCGGATTCCCGCGTAAGCTCCCGCTCGCCCGAGATGAGCTCTTCAACAAAGCGCGTCGGCCGTCCCATGATCGCGGCGAAATCTGCTTCGCTCCAACCACGTTCTTCCAGTTCCTCCGCGAGGAAATCTCCTACTGGGAACGCTTCTGCCAAGGGTTGAGTAGCCATTGTTCACCTCCGTCAGTGGTAGTCGACCATTTCAATAACAACTGCGATGCGTCCATCTTCGCTAGTTTCAAATCGAATAACAAGGCGATATTGCTTATTCAGCCGTATTGATGAAGTCCCTAAACGGTCTCCCCGTAGTTGCTCCAAGTGCAATGACTTCATTCTCCGCAAATCTCGTTCATCGTGAGCCGTTTGGAGAATCTGAATTTTACGCCGGTAGGACCGCGTAAGTTCAGGGCTCCACCGCTTTGAACGAAAACCGGGGTCTTCTGCCAGGCGCTGCAGATTCTTGTCCTCGTATCGGACCTTCATGCGCGTACGTGCCCGCCCCTACGCCGGCCGCACGCGCGCCCGCTCCAACCGGTGCGCCTGCACAACCTTCTCCACGGCGTAAACGATCTCCCGCAGCGCGCCGAACCCGGAACGCTTCGTGCTCAGATCCACCGTCACTTGCACGCTGCCGACCCACATCTCCAGCACCACGTCCGGCTCCGCCTTGTTGGGCCCGAACAGCGGCAGCGGGAAGTAGATGGTGCTGGGGTCGGGCACGATCTCGACGCCGCTGACCTCTTCGCACTCGAAATCCATGCGCATGTCCGCAAGACCCGGGCGCTTCGGGCCTCCAAGTATCGGAAGCGTCACTTCACTGATTTCGACCCGCATTGCATGGGCAACAGCGCCAAGACGCACCGGCTGGGGCAGAGCCCACGAGATGCTGGTGCACAGCACCGGCATGAATTCCATGATCCCCTGTTCAGCCTGTTCACGAGCCGTGACCGCAAGGGAGTAAATTGCAGCGAACCTCGGCTCAAGCGCCATCGCATCCCTACATATCTCCGCGAGCATCCCCGCGGCACGCGCCGCCCTGTTCGCCGTCATCGCGTCGCGCAGCATCATCAACGGGACGCCCGCCATCACGGTGTAGCTGACCAGCTCCTCGGCGCGCTCACCAGTGACCGGCTGCCTATCGTCCACAGGCCGCCACTGCTTCGCCGTGCGGTTCACCGCATCCACGATTTCCTGTCCGAGCGCCCGCACAGCCACGTTCAGCTCGCGCCCCGGATTCTCAACAATTACCCGGCCCCCAACGTGCGTTCCCGCCGCCTTGGCCCCAATTTTCCAAGTTTTCATCCCCATGCCCGGCAGCCTACGTCGCACCCCGCGCGAACACAGCCCCTCACGTGCTCATTTCAGTGGACATCCGCCTATCGACGCACCAAAGGTTGCCAACGCCCAATAGTTGGTGCACACCCAGTTGTCCGCAATGCGGAGTCCGCAAGTTTTAACTGGAGACAGTCACCCAATCGAGGTCACCGAACCTCGCAAAACCTTTGTCATCGCTCACTAGAGTTGCCTCCTCTGCAATGACGTTCGCAGCAATCCATGCATCGGGAATATCAGCAGCGTGAAAGTGGTAGCTGCGCGTGAGCTCGGAAAAGATCTCCCAACTCAAGCTTGACCCATGAATCAAGACGGCGCTAGAAGACCGCATGATCGTCTCGATGGCTCCAATCGCCTGGTCAGTCGATAGAGGTTTCTTGATCATCGAGAACCTTCCACAGAACATTCTTGTCATCGAGATCGATCAATGGCACCCCACCGCAATCGAACGCTGGTAGCTCAACGGGAGCACTAGCCTGCTTTGACTCCCCAGCCCTCCCTAGCGCATGACGGACGGCTTGTTCGACATACGCGTCTAATGTGAGGTCGCTCTTTTCAGCCGCCACCTTGGCTGCCTCGAGAATATTCGAGGAGAGATTGATGGAGGTGCTCATGCCGAAAATCATACGACGCACCAAAGGTCAGCCCCACAACTTCCTCCGTCGATCCAGCACCCTCCTGAAGTCACGCGCCCGGCGCGGATCGAAATCGGCCGCGGACACGATCCGCTCCGCGACACCATCGGTTACCCGCAGGGCTTGGGCCATAACGCGCTCGGTTGCGTTCACCGTCAAACCGATCTCCGTGCAGAATGCCCGGAACACCTTGCCACTGATGTTGTCCTTGCGCCCCTGCACCGACAGCGCCATCGTGGAATCCCCGTAGGGCACCGTTGATGGAATGTCGTAGATAGGGGACATCTCGGCCCTGCGGCCCCTCCAGATCAACGACAAATTCTTCGCGTGGAGGTCGCCGTTTCCGGTCAGCCAGGCAAGGGCGACTTGGAAGGCGATTGATCGGGCAGTCAAGCTTGGCGACGCACTCACGCCCATCAACGCCTCCGCCACCTCCTCCATTGCTGGGCTGTACTTCGCGCTCGGGTACAGGCCCATGACCTGCGCAGCGTCTTCGACGTGGAGTCGGGTACCGTCTAACCGGTCGAAGCGGGTGATGAGGAGTCCGGGGCGACCGGAGGCGTCGATAAGCAATTGCGTTTCAGCGAGCGGGTACTTGGCGGCGGCTGCGATGGCGAAGCACTCGGCCTCATTCTCCACAAGCTTCGGGTACTCGGGCGGGGACACCTTGAGAATGTATTCGGTGCTGCGGCCGCGAACTGGGGCCGCAATGGTGCGTGCCGATGCCTTGTCCTGCACGCCGGGAACGGCAATGGGATCCGCGATTCCGGCGTCAGTGATGGCCGCCGAGAAATCGAGCGTTCCGGACAAATCGATCACGGCGGGGGAGGGCGCGAGCGGCTTGCCGTGCGCAACGACGCTGACATCACCGACCGTGTCGGAACCGACAGCGACGAGGAGAGCCAGCTCATCGTCGAGTGATGCCTTGACTGAACGCTTCAGCGTGGAGAGCCGCCTGCCCTCAGGCAGCAGGTTGGCGAAGAACGGCGGGAGCGCACCTGCCGAGGTGACATAGGGCGCGCCACTGATCGGCAGCGTTGAGGCCACAGCCTTCGTGGCGCCCTCCACGTAGTCGAACTCCGTGCGGCCATCGGCATGGGTGGTGAAGTGGCCGGCCAGTTCCTCTCCCACGTACACGTCTGCTGCAACAACCGGGGACGTCACAGCAGATCACCCTTGTGCACAACAGGTTCGAGGTCGTAACCGAGAACCGCAAGCACCTCGATCACCTTGCCGATCTCCGCCGTCGGCTTGCCATGCTCCAGCTCCCGGAGGAACCGATCCGACACGTCCGCAAGCTCCGCGACCTCCAGTTGGGTCAGCCTCCGCTCCTTACGCTGGGCGCGCACAAAGCTGCCGAGTGCCTCTATGTCCACGTGTCACGTCTCCTCGCTGATCGTATTACGGAACGTTCGCACCGAATCTGTTCCAATAGGACGTGAGTTTAGCGCAAAACAGTGCATTTCGGTGCGTTCGCTCTGGTTTTGAGGTGCAGCGCCGTCGGCCGGCGGTACATACGAGCAAATCGGTGCGTTCGCTCCATTCACCTCTCGCCAAGCTGCAGTGGGCCTCCGCCTATCGACGTTCCAAAGGTTGCCAACCGCAAACAGTTGGCCCGCACCCAGTTGTCCGCAATGCGGAGTTCGCAACTGCTCCCCGGCAGCCCAACCTTTCAAGCCCTAAACTTCTCCGCATGTCGCACAGCACGGCTCCTACAGACATGGGAGAGCAGATCACTCTTGGTCAGCTCGTTCAAGAGCAAGCCCTGAAAACCGTGACCACCCTTCTAGAGCTGGAGGTGAACCGCACGGTTACCGCCGGCTGGCCCGAAGAAGATGCTGCCCTGTTCAATCTTCCATCTCTGCCCAGAGATTCGCGGTCCGGGGGATTTCACCCCATCCCCGAACCGGACGACCAGCTTGCGGCCGCGGTGCTCCCGATGATCTCGGACTGGCAGTGGATGCGCCGCCGAGTCGACTCCCTCCAGCTCATTGCTAACGGGCAAACACGCCGCCGCCTCAGCTTCGACTTCGAGCTGCCGCATGAGGAAGCACTCCGTTACAGCAACGGTAGCGACCAGGTCATGGTCCCCCTGACGTTCCTGCGCAAGGGCATGCTGATCAACCTCGACTTGGAGTTCAACGGCGAATCCACCTCGTCGATGCAGATGAGCCGCAACGGACACCTGCCGTTCCAAGCGCTGCGATTGCTTGCCGACGAGCTCTCGCTTTCCCAGCGCCTCCTCGAGGTCCTCGACGTCCCCTGGACCGAACGCCAGGCGGATCTGCTGATTAGGCAGGGCATCCTGGACATCATCTACGACCTGCGCTGCCACCCATCGGCGGAGTTCGAGGATCTGGTCTACCCGGTGCAAGAAGGCCACCGCCACCAGCTCTTTGCCGCACTCGCGCTTGCAGCGTCGCACCAACGCAGCAAACCCGACCCCCATCTGACCGTGGCGGATATCGACCTCTCGTTCTGGGTACTAGAAGCGGGCCAGCTGATCCCGGGCGGTAAGGTGGTCGTGGACGGGACCAACCTCGAAGAGAGGAGCGTCCTCGATTCTTCGTTGCCGGTGCAGTGCCTGGCCCTCGCCATCCTTCATGCGTTGTCCATGAGCTCTGGCTACGCGGACAAAGAACACGCACTCCGTTGCCTCGAGATCATGTGCTGCCTGCTGTCGACCATGAGCATCTCGTATCTGTTCTCCGTCGTTGTCGATGCGGATGCTGTTTGGACGGGTACGGGAAACAACGTGGTTCCCCGCCGCGCGTTAGCAAAACTCACCTGCGATGCCGAGCAATCCAGCTTCAATGACCCGGAGGAGGCGGAGAAAGAGTTCCTGAGCAACCCCAACCTCAAGGAGTCGACCGAACACGATCAGGTCAGCGAAAAGGAGAAGAACAACCGGAAGATCCGGCGGGTCAGCGATGAACTGGAGCGTCTTACCCAGCGCTCAAACATTCGCCTCCGCCCGAAAAGGGTCATCCCGTACACGTCCGGACCGGAGGACTGGGCTGGATCAATGAACCTCGCGTACTCCACCCTCACCGCGTCGAGTACGCACTTGGAGATCCAGCCTCCCGAGGGCGCCAATCTGATCGCCATGTATGGCCTAGTCACCCACGAGGATGACCTGGAAGGCGAGTTCTCGGTGCCCGAGGCTCGTGGCTACCTCGAGCCCGGCACGCCATCTTGTAAGCGGCTGGTAATGCCTGGGGGAGGGAAGAGCGGAGCCGTCGATAAGCAGATGCTCTATCGCTTTCGCCACAGGATGGGGAAGCGGCATCCGCACGGCACGTCGCGCCCCTCGCAGTCGCGGGTGCACGTGTACAACCCGTCGCCTGAGCGGTCCCTGGAATGGCTGCGAGTGTGGTTCGCGCCGACGCTGGGGGCATCACCGTTGGCGGCGGCATGGCTCATGCTCCTTTCGTCGATCGCGGCATGCCTCATGTTCGCGGACCGGGTGTTGTGGAGCGGTGTACTGGATCTGGGCAATCTTCTGGATATCAACGCCATCGCGCTACCGCTCCTGCTCGCGCTGTTCGGTTTCATGTGGTTCACCACCGGCACGCACCGGCTCGCCCGCGAGATCCATGCCACGGCCAAACTTCATGTGGTCTGGAGCGCCGTGGTCTCCATGCTGGTCTTTCTACTCCCCCTAGTGGCCATGCTGCTAGACGAGAGCAATGGGCCGCCGAAGTGCCGCCCGGATCGGCCGCAACATGTTTATCCGCCCTACGACATCATCATCGGGTTCCTGCTGGTGGCCTTCGTTGTCCACGCGGTGTTGGTGCTGATCTGGGTGCACAAGTACGAACGGTTCTGCAACCACGATTACGAGAACAAGGAGTACATCATTCGCAGTGTGCTTCTCGACGGCACCCTGCAGCGCGAAGCCATCTCAGTCATGGAAACCGGCGCTTGGGATGTGGAGTACCTGACGGACCGGTACTGCTGGTTTTACGCCGGCAAGTTCGATATCCGCGAATACTTGCGAGATTTGCAGGCGACTGCGTTGAAGGTCGCAGCTAAAGTGCCTAAACCAGAGAATGAACCGGATTCCTATCGGAAGGAAACACCGTGATTGAGCTGCAGGATAACCAAAGAACCTTCCGTGGCCGCGCCATTGTGGGCCTGGACCTCGACGGAGTGTGCGCCGATTACACCGACGGCATCCGCGCTGTAGTCGCCGAGCGGCGCGGTGTCGATCCGTCGACGCTGCCGGAACCCGAGGTGTACTCCCTGCACCGCGCCGGATGGGGCTTCGACACCGTCGAAGGCTTCCTGGAGCACCACAAGGCGGCCGTGGCGCAGGGCCTTTACCGAGATCTCGACCCCATCCCCGGGGCGCCTGAAGCGATGCGCAAGATCGCGGCCGCCGGCGCGCACATCCGCGTAGTGACACACCGGCTGATCTTCGGCGGCTCTCACGCAAAGGTGGTGTCAGACACCGCAGCCTGGCTGGACCGCATGGACATTCCGTACATGTCGCTCTGTTTCACGGGGCTGAAGGACTCGGTGGGTGCGCACGTGTACATCGACGACGCCCCAGACAACGTTGACAGCCTGCGCGAGATGAACATCCCCACCTTCGTCTACGACCAGCCGTACAACCGAGACGTGGCAGGCCCCCGGATCACGGACTGGGAGACCGGCGCCGAGCAGGTGATCGACTTCCTGCGTGAGGCGGGGCAACTGGGGTAAGGGCCCGCCCCGCCTGCCGCACGGAGTCTAAAAAGGCAGCGCATTCGCGATCTGCGGCGGAAGGCCGCCCGCCAGAGCGAATGCGCCTACACCCAGCGCTGCGAGAAGCGCCACCACCACCCCAATGATGCCACCGGTGCTGAGCGAAGAACCGCTGCCGTCAGCCGGGCGGTCAGCCGCCTTGGTCACAGTTTCGGTCGCTTTCACGACCGTCGTCTCCGTAGAGGTTTCTTTCAACGTCGAGGTCACCGTTGCAGTCACCTTATTCGGCGCTGGTGTCACTGTGACAGTCGTCGCCTTAGCTGCAGGGGTGGCCAACACAGTGCTCAATCGATCGACGGTCACCGTCGGAGCCTCCACCGTGCTCTTCTCTACGCGAGTCACCGTGGCAGTTACCGTCGCCGGGGCAGCTGTTGCCGTAGCTGTCACCGTCTTTGGAGCGAGGGCTTCTTTGGTAGCGGTCACCGTGACCGGTTCACCCGGCACCTCCACGCGCTCCGTCAGGGTAGCGGTGACAGTCTTGGGTGGGAGCGGCTCAGCAGTGGCGGTCACCGTGACCTGCTTTCCCGGTACCTCCACCTCGCGGGTAATGGTTACCGTGCTAGGGCTCGTTGTTGCCGAACCCTTAGAAGTCGTTGAAGGTACCGGATTGCCAGTAACTAGCGACTTCACTGGCCGGATGGGGAGGAGGCCGGATACCTCTTCAGATGACCCGTCGTTGTAGGTCACCCGAACGGCTACCGCAACCTTAAATTCCGCCGGGTAGATTTTCTTAGGCTCGACTGCGACGTTAATCCAAGCGCGGTGGTTAATCAGTGCGTTCTTGGGAGCCAACGAGTAACTGATCGGGTACGGGGAATCGAACTGCAGGACCTCGACATCTGCCATCTCTGGTCCCTCTCCACTTACCAGGTAGGCATAGCTCTCGCTCGGACCAATGTCGTAACCCCCGAGGGTGGAGATTTCGGGATCATAGATGTCAGCCAGGGTGAGTTCATCGTCGGAAGAACGCGTCGGCACCGGCTGGGCGGCGGACGTCGTAACAACTGGCGGGGCGACGGTCGTTGTCGCCGTGACAGTGACGGTTTCCGTCTCATAGGAAACTTCGGGGTACGGCTCCGGGTAATACTCAGTCGACGTGGTGGTCTCCGTTTGAGTTGCCGTTTCAGTCGTGGTGGCAGTTACCGTTTCGGTTTCAAAGAAAATTTCAGGGTACGGCTCCGGGTAATACTCAGTCGACGTGGTGGTCTCCGTTTGAGTTGCCGTTTCAGTCGTGGTGGCAGTTACCGTTTCCGTCTCATAGACCGGGTATGGCTCTGGCTCCGTAGTAGTTTGGGTCACCGTTTCTGTATAGGTTTCAGTCTCAGTGGCGGTGGTGGTTTCCGTAACGCTCACCGTGGCGCGGGGCGTCGTGGTCGGCTCGACTGGTTCTGCGGGCTCACCGGCAACCAACGCCTTGAGCGGGCGCACTGTGAACGAACCCTCCACATACTCGCTGGAGCCGTCATCGTAGTGAACCGTCACGCCCGTCAGGACATCGAACCGTTCCGGGTAAATCTTCCCGCCCTCAAGGCGAAGCTTTATAGCACCGGGATAAGCGTACGGAGAATTGTCTAGCTCCGCCTTCAACCCAGGGTACGGAGACTCGAACAGGTTTAGATCGACCGAAGCCAGCCGGGGACCTTCGCTACGTGTCAGGTAGGCAGTGTATTCATCCGGACCAAGGTCGTATGCGCCACCGATCGTCGGCTCATACAGTTCGGCGGCGGTCATTTCCTTCGCATCGGCATTTCCAACGGCAATAACGGAGCCGGCAGCGATCGCGATCGCCATTGCGGGCGCCAAGACACGTTTATTCATTTGGGGAACCTCCACGGGAGCTTAAGAACGACTGTCAAAACTTTAGACCGCAGAAGCCCCTCAGGCTGTTTAACATTCAGTTCAACGGGTCCGATTGCCTCGACCGACCTGCAAGACCCGCCAAGGTCACTCGTCGAGCATTCTCCGGTTTCGTTCCATCATCCGCCGAGCTTGCGCCTCCATTCTCTTGAAGTCTTTCCTGCTGAACTCTTCAGATGGGAGGCGGTCTTCTTGCGCCTTATTCCGTCGGAGATGGCGCTGGGATTGCGTTCGCCGAAAGTTCTTCTGTCTGCGTGGATTAGCCATATGCGACCCCCTACCCCTCCGGCAGCAGCTCCGACCGCTCGCCAACGGTCGTGATCACCAGCGCGTCGCGGGCGCGCGAGGTCGCCACATAGAGCAGCGAACGCTCGCGTTGCAGGGCGGCGCGAGCGTCTTCCTCGGAGAGGTTCTTCAGGCGGAAGCGCAGCGGCATGATCTCCTTGCCCACGCCCATGAGGATCACGTGGGTGAACTCCATGCCTTTGGCGCCGTGCATGGTCATCACACTGACCTGTTCGTGGGAGGCCAACTCGGCATTCTTGGTCTGGACGGCGTCGATGCCGTGGTCGGCAAGACCGGAGACCACGCGGGAGAGCTGCCCGCGGGTGCGGCACATCACCCCGACGCGCTGGGCCCCATCCCCGCGTGTGCGGGACAGACCAGTCCTACACCGTCGGCCCCGGCAAGCTGACGGGCTCATCCCCGCGTGTGCGGAGCAGACGTCGGACAACCTGTTCCCGATCGTGTCGCAGAAGGGCTCATCCCCGCGTGTGCGGGGCAGACCAGCTTGCCGAGCAGCTTGTGGGTGAGCAAGCCGGCTCATTCCCGCGTGTGCGGGGCAGACCAGCCGAACCGCACCTCTGACACCGAGAAGATGGGCTCATCCCCGCGTGTGCGGGGCAGACCAACTACGGGTTCCCGCTGCTGCGCTGGTCGAACGGCTCATCCCCGCGTGTGCGGGGCAGACGGTGCCCTCCGAGCCGAGCTGCAAAATGTCGGGGGCTCATCCCCGCGTGTGCGGGGCAGACACCTTGTCGATCTGGTCGCGGGACATGCCGAGCGGCTCATCCCCGCGTGTGCGGGGCAGACCTTGTCGACGACGTCACCGCCACCACCGACGAAGGCTCATCCCCACGTGTGCGGGGCAGACAATCTAATTCCTTCTTCCTTGCGGCCGACATAAGGCTCATCCCCGCGTGTGCGGGGCAGACAGCTGGTTCATCTCCTCGGTGGAGAGCTTCTGGGGCTCATCCCCGCGTGTGCGGGGTAGACTTCTTTGCTCTCGTAGAGGTCATCTTCGAGGTCGGCTCATCCCCGCGTGTGCGGGGCAGACAGCGCAGCAGAGATGCGACCCTCGGAGATCCAGGGCTCATCCCCGCGTGTGCGGGGCAGACTCGATGTCGTTCGACGGCGGCAGCCTCATCCTCGGCTCATCCCCGCGTGTGCGGGGCAGATTTGGAGCCGGTGTTTGCGAATGCGCCGGCGGTGGGCTCATCCCCGCGTGTGCGGGGCAGACCCAGCGTCGCCGGGGCCACGCAGCTGCATTCGGGGCTCATCCCCGCGTGTGCGGGGCAGACATCCTGTCCTTCACCGTGCCCCACGCGCCGTTGGGCTTATCCCCGCGTGTGCGGGGCAGACCGCGTGATGGTCAGCTTGAATGGTGTCGGCCAGGGCTCATCCCCGCGTGTGCGGGGCAGACCCTACATCACCTAGCCCCCTCTGACCGCTCCGGGGCTCATCCCCGCGTGTGCGGGGCAGACCGTCTGAACAACCTTGACCGGGCGGACATCATGGGCTCATCCCCGCGTGTGCGGGGCAGACTCGGCGTGTTCGACGCTATACAGGACGAACTCGGGCTCATCCCCGCGTGTGCGGGGCAGACACCTACAAGCAGGGCAAGCACACCTACCGCCTGGGCTCATCCCCGCGTGTGCGGGGCAGACCGCTACAACCACAACGCGGACACCGCCGTCATGGGCTCATCCCCGCGTGTGCGGGGCAGACGCGATGCTGCAGATGGCGCGCCAGACCCCGCAGGGCTCATCCCCGCGTGTGCGGGGCAGACTTCTTATCCTCCTCCTCCGCGTGCGTCTTAGCGGGCTCATCCCCGCGTGTGCGGGGCAGACTCCTCCCAGCCGGAGAACGGCGTGCCCGGTTCCGGCTCATCCCCGCGTGTGCGGGGCAGACCTCAACACCCGGCTTACCGTTGATCACCATCACGGGCTCATCCCCGCGTGTGCGGGGCAGACTCCCACTTGTCGCCGGAAAATGTGGTGATGGTGGGCTCATCCCCGCGTGTGCGGGGCAGACAGCTTTTAGCTGGCCCTATTGCACATGTTTACAGGCTCATCCCCGCGTGTGCGGGGCAGACGTTGGGGCTTTCTGGTGGTGGGCCGCGGGGGCGGGGCTCATCCCCGCGTGTGCGGGGCAGACCGAGGAGCGCTACTACAAGATCGGAGAGGACGGGGCTCATCCCCGCGTGTGCGGGGCAGACGGCTCCACCTCATCCAAAATCCCCTTGATCCGGGGCTCATCCCCGCGTGTGCGGGGCAGACATCCACCAAGCGTCTGCTGTGGTGCTGGGCCCGGGCTCATCCCCGCGTGTGCGGGGCAGACGAACTTCCGCGACATGAGCCTTGAATACGACCGGGCTCATCCCCGCGTGTGCGGGGCAGACCGGTGCTTAAACTCATTCGACGCGCACCTGTGGGGCTCATCCCCGCGTGTGCGGGGCAGACCATTCCTTCGCGCCACTAGTTGGACGGTTGGCGGGCTCATCCCCGCGTGTGCGGGGCAGACGAATACCGTCCCGAAATAACCCAACTGTGCTCGGGCTCATCCCCGCGTGTGCGGGGCAGACATTACAAAAGCCATGTGGACCAGACCTTTCGGGGGCTCATCCCCGCGTGTGCGGGGCAGACCGCCGCGGTGGTGGTTATCTCGAGTCCGAAGTAGGCTCATCCCCGCGTGTGCGGGGCAGACCGCGACGCTCCCACGTTTGACGGGGCTCGCAAGGGCTCATCCCCGCGTGTGCGGGGCAGACCACTCGCAGCGGGCGGGCGCGGCACCATCGAGGGGCTCATCCCCGCGTGTGCGGGGCAGACGGCTTCTCCCGCAGCTGCTTAAGCTCAGCCGCGGGCTCATCCCCGCGTGTGCGGGGCAGACTCTCAACCGAAGAAGTGCCCGCATACATCCACGGGCTCATCCCCGCGTGTGCGGGGCAGACGGGGGACTTCAGCCCGCGGAGGTATTGGTTGAGGGCTCATCCCCGCGTGTGCGGGGCAGACTGCGTGTCTCGGGTCTGGTTGTCGGTCATGGGGGGGCTCATCCCCGCGTGTGCGGGGCAGACCTGGTCACGAGCTTTCCGGTTGCGCGATTTGCGGGCTCATCCCCGCGTGTGCGGGGCAGACTGGCCGAGGCTCTACGGCTTCTTCCTCGGCCGCGGCTCATCCCCGCGTGTGCGGGGCAGACCACTGCTCGACGCGGTCCCGCTCGACGTTGAAGGGCTCATCCCCGCGTGTGCGGGGCAGACGGGAGTACGCGTTTATCAACCCGTGGTTTGAGGGGCTCATCCCCGCGTGTGCGGGGCAGACCCCGGCGGAGATTGCCTCAAACGTCGGCTTGAGGGCTCATCCCCGCGTGTGCGGGGCAGACCCGCCGGCATCGACAAGAACGTGGGTTCGGCGGGGCTCATCCCCGCGTGTGCGGGGCAGACCGCATCATGGCGGAGTCAAGGCAGGCGCACGACGGCTCATCCCCGCGTGTGCGGGGCAGACTTCCTTCGCTGTCGTCGGAAGTTCCTACACACAGGGCTCATCCCCGCGTGTGCGGGGCAGACCTGCCACGCCTGCCACGACCACCTCACCCACCGGGCTCATCCCCGCGTGTGCGGGGCAGACTTGGAGGCGCGTCCGCAGGTGTCGGGTGAGGTGGGCTCATCCCCGCGTGTGCGGGGCAGACCGTCGCGTGGATGACCCAGCAGAGGAATGAGGCGGGCTCATCCCCGCGTGTGCGGGGCAGACCCGAAGGTGAAGCGCTGTGTCCAGTCCAGGACGGGCTCATCCCCGCGTGTGCGGGGCAGACGGAGACGTAGGCGACACCGTTGTCGAGGGCGAGGGCTCATCCCCGCGTGTGCGGGGCAGACATCACCCGATAGTTCACGGGCTGCGCTCTCTAGGGCTCATCCCCGCGTGTGCGGGGCAGACACACTCGGCGCGAATGCGGTGGGGTGATTCTGGGGCTCATCCCCGCGTGTGCGGGGCAGACGTGTGTATTGCGAACGGGTTTAGTTCACGCCTGGGCTCATCCCCGCGTGTGCGGGGCAGACCCACACCGGGTTCCCGTTAGCCGCGATGAGCGGGGCTCATCCCCGCGTGTGCGGGGCAGACTCTCGCGGGGAGCCGTCGCGCATCGAGCTGACGGGCTCATCCCCGCGTGTGCGGGGCAGACTTTTGCGGCACGACGCTTGCTCCGCGCGCTTGCGGCTCATCCCCGCGTGTGCGGGGCAGACCGCTCGCCGACGCTCGTAGGGAAGCCGGCGAGGGGCTCATCCCCGCGTGTGCGGGGCAGACTCGTCGCCGAGCCGCAACTCCATCCACCGCGGAGGGCTCATCCCCGCGTGTGCGGGGCAGACACGAGTACCTCGCCATCCACGACAGGCTGAATGGGCTCATCCCCGCGTGTGCGGGGCAGACGCTTGACGACCAGCGATGTTGCATAGGCCGAAGGGCATTTGGAGACAACTCCGTCATGCCATTCTGAAGATGCCCCCGCGTCTGCGGGGAACTGTAAAGCCGCCTCCTTACTACGGCTCATCCCTGCTTTGCAGGGTCAGTGCGGAGATCATACCGCACCCGCCAAATCCCTGAGACTGTTCGAATCAAACTAGTATGGGGGAGGTGAGGAGAGCTCTTTTCTGCTACTCTCATATTCAACAATTATTCGACCGGAGTTCTCATGCCACATTCGACGAACCAACCTGGCCGCCAAGACCAGATTCCAACCACCATCGACTCTTTCGTTCACAAGTTAAGCTCGCAAGCTCGGTCACTGTGGGCAAAATCGGGAGATGAAACTGGCCACCTCAGCTTGGCCCAGCATCTAATCGACTCCGCCTGCGCCGCTGCTGCGGTTTACGACACCTGGGTTTCGGACTCCCTAAAAGAAAATCTTGCACAGAACCTGAACCTGACCGTTGAGGAAGTTCGACTCCTTTACATATGGCTCGCTGGAAATCACGACTTAGGTAAGGCGACCCTCATCTTCCAGGGTCAGCTCGACCTGAAACCGGAGTTCAGGCACCTTCTTTCACGCGTCGCCGATGCAGGGCTCCCCATCACCATGAGCGACCTAGAAACAGCCAGAAAGTCGATGCCGCACAGCGTTAGTTCGGGTCTGATTCTCCGGAGCTGGTTGGAGCAGAAGGGGTTTTCGCGCCGTCAGGCTAACTGGGTGTCGTCGACAGTAGATGCTCACCACGGGGTGCCTTCAGGCCCAGAACGCGATGCCATTGGCACCGTGCTTTCCGAGTATCCGGCAGAGTGGCGTGCGGTTCACAACGAACTCATCGACGCAATGACAGAAACCGTCGGCGTTCACGATGTGCTGGAGTCCCTGAAGTCGCGGCGCAACCTCTTCGCGGCGGAGGCGCAGATCCTCACCGGGCTGATTGTGATGGCGGATTGGATCGCGTCGAACCCCGATGCGTTCCCGATGGTTGTCTCCGGTACCCAAACTCAACGGGTGAAAAACGGCATGCGCGCCATCGACCTCACCGTGCCATGGAGCCCCGCTCAACTTAACGACGACACCCACGCCCTGTTCCGAGACTCATTCGGCTGGGCGGGGACATTCCAGGCAAGGCCGATCCAACAGGCCATGGCCGACGTGGCAAAAACATGCACCGAGCCGACTTTGATCATCCTGGAGGCGGAGACGGGTGTGGGCAAGACGGAGGCCGCGCTGGCAGCCGCGCAGATCATCGCCGCCTCAAACGGGGCCCAAGGTATCTACTTCGCCGCCCCAACGATGGCCACGGCAAACGGCCTTCTGGAGCGCACCATGAACTGGGCCCGCAACACGACCGACACGGGCCAAGTGTCGTCGCTTTACCTCGCCCACTCCAAAAATCAGCTCTCCAAACCCTATCGTGAGCTGCGGTTTAGGGATGTCAACGAGGATGCCACCGACCCCGCCGCCCACGGCAACGTCGTTGCCAGTTCCTGGATGAGTGGGCGCCGCCGCGGGCTTCTTTCAAACATCGTGGTTGGCACCGTCGACCAGGTGCTTATGCTTGCGCTGCGACAGCGGTATTCGATGCTCCGACACGCGGCACTCGCCGGCAAGATCATCATTTTCGATGAGATTCACTCTTACGGGTCGTATACATCGGACTACCTCGCCACCACGTTGGAGTGGCTCGCGCACTACGGCGCGACGGTCATCATGATGTCGGCAACGCTGCCCTCCACAGAGCGCGAGAAACTCATCGAGGCCTACACCGGCAATCCCGTCGAAGTGCACTCAGACGCATACCCGCTCATCACTGTAGCCAGTGAAAACTCCCTGCGCTACGTCACGCCCGAGCAGAGCCCGACGAACCTCGAAGCGCGCATCGCAATTATTGACGACACCATCACCGCCCTGGAAGAACTCCTCGAGCCTTTGCTTGTCGACGGCGGCGTCGCCCTCATCATCTGCAACACCATCGCCCGCGCCCAAGAGGCATATGGCGCACTTAACGCGGCTTACCCCGGCGAGGTTGAACTCCACCACGCAGGCTTTATGGCGTGGCAGCGCTCGGAGAAGGAAGACCGGATGCGCCAGGAACTTGGGCCGGGCAGCCATCGTGGTGAAGGCCGGCCCTGGCGAAAGATTGTTGTTGCAACACAGGTTGCGGAGCAGAGTCTGGACATCGACGCCGATGTCCTTATCACCGATCTCGCCCCGATGGACCTGATCATCCAACGCATCGGGCGTCTCCACCGGCACGGACGCCCGGAATCGGATCGTCCGGAACAACTGCGTAAACCACAGGTCTTCATCCGAGCGATCGAAAGCCTGGAGCCAGCACCGGTAATCAACTCGGGAGCAAACGCGGTGTATGACCCGCTCATTCTGCTGAAAACCCTTCTGCAGTTACCGACCGAATTTAAGCGACCTGACGACGTCGCCACACTCGTTCAATCGACATACAGCGACGATCACGAGGTCCCTGAAGGGTGGAAGGAAGTGTGGGCGGAAGCGTCGTCGCAGAGCGAACAGCGCATCGATCGTGCCCATCAGCGTTCGAAGTCTTTCCGGATTGATTCGCCACTTGATACGAATAGGCTGTACGACCTTTTCGGTGATCTCACCAAGGCAACGATTCAACTTGGCGATGAGGAAAAAGGCGCTGCTCAGGTCCGCGACGCTGAGCCGACGGTGGAAGTCATCCCGATACAACGGGCAGACGATTTCTACACCCCATTTGATCGGGCAGAACAGATCATCAGCGAAACGCCACTGAACTACAACCAGGCATTCCAACTCGCGTCAAGCACGGTTCGCCTGCCACTCAGGATGACACGATTCGATGCTGATTTTGAAGCCGTTGTCGATGCACTCGAGCGTTCCACCCCCATGGATTGGAACAACCACTACCTGCTGAAAGGCCAACTCGCTCTCTCACTAGACACAAACGGCGAGGCTGTCTTGGGCAGATTTAGAGTCAGATACTCACCCGAACTCGGACTAGAAATCATGTTCGATGCCGGCAGCCCCATGTCGGAGGACGAAGTTAAATGAAACCCAAACCACACCACACACCAACACGAAGAAAGCGAAGGAGGTTGAAGAAATGAGCGAACATCCACAAACCTCGCCATCGTTTGACTTGCTGGATGAACCGTGGATCATTTGTACGACCAACGATGGCCCCGCAACGTTGAGCATCCGGGAAATCTTCGACGGCAGTGCGACACCCGTCGCGGTCCTTGGGGATTCACCGACCCAGGACTACGCCGTCCTTCGCCTGTTGCTCGCAATCTTCTGGCGAGCCCACCACCAAGCCGTAACAAAGCAGCTCAGCACCAAGGCTGGGCAGCGGGATTTCCGGTGGGAGGATTGGTTCGTCGATAAACGGCAAGCCCTGCTTGACCAAGGACGCGATGAGAACGTCTTGGACTACCTGACACAGCATGAATCGCGCTTTGACCTGCTGCATGAGGAAACTCCATTTATGCAGGTAGCAGATCTTCACACGAAGAAGGGCGCGATGGCCGACGTTTCCCGCATCGTCCCCGATGCGGAGCATGACTACTTCACCATGCGCACCCATGAGGGACGGTCGAAACTCTCGTTCGCGGAAGCCGCGCGGTGGCTTGTCCACGCCCAGGCCTACGACTACTCGGGCATCAAATCCGGCGCTGAAGGAGATCCGCGCGTCAAAGGCGGAAAGGGCTACCCAATCGGCACCGGCTGGTCCGGCATGACAGGAGGCACCGTCATTCGCGGCACCACGTTGCTGGAAACGCTGCTGCTGAACTCGACTCCGGAAGCCATCTACCTCGGCAACGCCGACGACCATCCTGTGTGGGAACGGGAACCGGACACTCCAAGTCAACGCAACGACCACGCTGGAAAGATTGCAAAGCCGGATGCCCCCTCCCCACGTGGGCCTGCGGACCTTGCAACGTGGCAATCGCGGCGAATCCGTCTGTTCACGGAAGGCGATTCGGTTGTCAACGTTTTGGTCAGCAACGGCGATCAGATACCGGATGCGGGCAAGAATGTCTACGGCGACCCGATGACTCCCTACCGGTACAGTCCCAACCAATCGAAGAAGGGGAATCCGGCCTACTATCCGCGCCCATATGACACGATGCGCACCATGTGGCGCTCCCTGGACGCACTGATCGCCACAGGTTCTGATCCCGGTTTCGGCGAGAAGAATCTCGCACCCAAACGGCCTTCAAACTTGGTGAACCTCTCTAATATCGCGGACGACCAGGGGACCAAGGAAGTCGCTGACCTCCACATCGTTTCCATGGAGTACGGGCCACAGAGCTCAACCGTGGGCACGATCGTCAGCGCAAACATGGGACTCCCGCTACAACTGTTGCAGGACGACTCGCTGTCCGCCGCCCACCGCCAATACGTGCGTGACGCAGCCGAAGCAACAAAGAACGCCGCGATCTCACTTGGGTGGTTTGCTGGCCAACTCAAGGTCGCAGCAGGTGGAGAATACGTGTTCGATGCCGACGCGGCAGACCGCCTGTACACCGTCCTCGAGCCGAAGTTCCTGTCCTGGCTGCGAAATCTGGATCTGTCGCAAATGGGCACGGAAGCGACTAGTTGGCAGGTCGAAATTGAACAGCAAGTACTCCACATTGCGGACGAAGCCATTCGTGGTGCAGGACAGCGGGCACTCGTTGGTCGAGTCGTCGATGCGCAAGACGACGGCTCCGGGCGAATTGTCAATGCTGGTTCTCTATACCGGCAGTTACGTTTCCGCCTGAGCAAGGACCTGCCTCTGATCAAACGACCCAAGCCGACGGAACGGGACCAAAACACTCAAACTCCCGCGGCACAAGGAGAATCAGCATGACAAAACCCACACTTCACATCAGTATTGGCAGCACCGCTTCATACCTCCAGCGAAACTATCTGGACCGTGCCGAGACCGCAGCTGGCGCAGACGCACGACGCGTTCTCGCGGAACTCCGCCAAAGCGCGGCACGAAGTGTCAGCACCGATCCGCTGGCACTGCAAAGGGTGCTGATGCTGCTCGAGCCGCCCCTCAGCGATGATGAGCTCGGTCACACCGATAAACCCTCCCCATCGGAACTCGCGGCCTACAACGCGCTCACCTTGTTCGCCCAGCACATGCAGAGCGCAACGAAGCCAGCGCACACAACGGAATGCTCATTCGCACGCGCATGTGGCCGCCTGCAGACGCTCAGCGAATCCAACTCGATCAAACCCCGGTTTGACGCAATGCAATCCGCGCGCGACGAAGCATCACGCGTGCTGCACTTGCGATCGCTTGTGACGCTTCTGCGAAGCAAGGAGCTCGCATTCGACTACGGCAGTTTCGCCCGAGACCTGCGGTCGCTTCAGTACCCATCGCGTCGCGACGGCATCCTGCTCCGCTGGGGTAGGGGCTACGCAGTCGGAACGCTTCGACCCAAGGCACAGCGCGCTGCTGAAGCCGAACCAGACATCACGTCCCCCTTCGCCACCTCCTAGACACACACAAAGAAAGGTTCATCATGTCCATCGTCATTGATATCCACGCACTGCAGACCGTTCCGCCATCCCTGATCAACCGAGATGACACCGGTGCGCCGAAGTCCGCAGTCTTCGGCGGTGTCCCACGTCAGCGCGTGTCATCGCAGTCCTGGAAGCGCGCTATCCGCCGCTACTTCGAAGACAACTTCGACGCTGAGCAGATTGGCGATCGCTCCAAGCGCCTTCCGGAGAAGATCGCCCTGCGCCTCGAAAAGGAAGGTCTCGAGCAGGACGAAGCAATCAAGCGCGTCGAGGACCTCTTCAAAGCAGCGGGCATCAAGACCGCGGTTGAAAAGCCGAAGAAGAACGACGATTCGGAAGACCAGCCCAGCCCGTACCCACGCACTGGCTACCTGTTGTTCCTCAGCCAGCAGCAGATCGATCGTGCGGTAGAGGAACTGCTCGCACGCGATGGTGAAAAGCCGTCTAAGGCCGAGGCCAAGTCAATCCTCGACACTGACCACTCGGTGGATATGGCAATGTTCGGCCGTATGGTCGCCGACGACGCGGCCTACAACGTTGATGCATCGGTTCAGGTCGCACACGCCATCGGCATCCACGGTTCGACCCCGGACTTCGACTACTTCACCGCAGTGGACGATCTTGCCGAGGAAGGCGAAGAAACCGGTGCGGGCATGATCGGCACCGTCCAGATGATGTCGTCGACAATGTACCGCTACGCCACGATCAACTTTGAAGGCCTCACGGACAATCTGGATTCTGTCGATGCTGCTCGCCTCGCTGTCCAGCACTTCATTGAGGCATTCGTGAGCTCCATGCCAACCGGCAAGATCAACACTTTCGCCAACCAAACCCTGCCGGAGCTCGTGTACGTGGCCGTCCGCGATACCCGACCGGTCTCCCTGGTCAACGCGTTCGAAGTTCCAGTCGAGGCAGACCAGGGTGCATCTCGTCGCAAGGTCGCAGCGGACCGTCTCGCGCAGGAAGCACGTGATGTGGAGTCGGTTTACGGATTCAAACCGCTCGCAGCGTATGTCATGGGAATCGGGGAGACGGCCGACTCGTTCACCGAAATCGCAGAGAAGACCACGCTGCAAGACCTGACGAAAAACATCAACGAAGTTCTCGATCGCGTCGTAGGTGACCAGTAATGACGCACTCCTTACTTCTCCTCCTCAAAGGACCGATGCAGTCCTGGGGCGATGAAAGCAGGTACAAGACGCGAGCGACGGCGACCACCCCAACGAAGTCGGGAATCGTCGGACTGATCGCGGCTGCTCAAGGGCGTCGCCGCACCGATGACATCGAGGACCTTGCCAAACTGCGCCTAGCGGTCCGCGTCGACCAATCCGGCAGCCTGCTGCGCGACTACCAGACTGCACAGCCCTGGCAGACGCGTCCGCAAGACGCAGCACAGCTGGTCACCCGCTACTTCCTTTCGGACGCAGCGTTCGTGGCCGCCGTGGAGCACGAAGACCGCGCGCTCCTGGAGAGCATGGCTGAGGCGCTCCGCAAGCCTGCGTACCCGTTGTTTATGGGGCGTCGCTCGTGTCCTGTGCATCCAGGGTTGGTCATCGGTATTGAGGACTCCGACGCTGAAACCGCACTTCGGACTCACACAACCTGGTACGCCACCGGTATTCACAAGCAGCAGGCACCGAAAGAGGTGTCGCTCGCGCTGTACCGCGACGCCGACGGTACTGAACCTGGTGCAATTCCGCGTCAGGACGTCCCACTTTCCTTTGACCCCAAGCACAGGCGCTACGGGTGGCGTGATGTTGTTCGCTGCCACGATGTTGTGCTTGACAACCCGCAGGGCGTCGAAGTGTCTAACGGTACGGACGAGTTCTTCGAGGCGGTGGTTCGCGCATGACAACGTTGACTCGTATCTCCCTCAACCCGGCGCGCAGGCAAGGCGTAAAACTCTTGACCGATCCCCAGGCAATGCACGCTGCAGTCCGTTCGGCTTTTCCGCCCGACATCTCCCAGACGGAAGCACGAGTGCTTTGGCGGGTAGATAAACACCCACATGAGCATGTGCTTTACATCGTCGGTCCGGAGAAGCCGACAGGGGCGCACATTGTCGAACAGGCCGGCTGGGACACACGACCTGCCCAGTCTGCCGACTATGAGCGTTTTCTTTCCGCTTTGACCCGGGGCCAACGTTGGCGTTTCGAGCTCGTCGCCAACCCCACGTACTCGGAACCCCGTGAAGGAAAGCGTGGCAAGGTGAAGCCTCATGTGTCTGCGCACAACCAGCTCAACTGGTTGTACAAGCAGTCCGAGCGTGCTGGTTTCTCTTTAGCACCGCGTATCGACGACAACGTCACCGACGAGGAACGAGCCCGCTGGAACGTCGCAGAACAACCACAGGTGCTTGAACGGTGGACCGATGTGTTCCGGCGCGACAAGAAGTCCCGCAATGTTCCACCGGTTCGTATCTCCAAGGCACGGTTCGTTGGCATGCTCGAGGTGACCGACCCCGAACGGTTGCGGACCACCTTGACGCAGGGAATCGGTCGCGGGCGAGCCTACGGTTGTGGCCTGCTTACCCTCGCGCCGGTGAAATAGTGTCTCCAACCCCGCACGAAGTGCCCATCACGAGACAGGCGCTGTCTCAGATGGGCAGCCGGATCTCGTTTTTGTACATCGAGCGTGCCGTCGTGAACCGTGACGGCAACGCGCTCACAATCACAAACCAGCGCGGTGTTGCCCATGTCGCCGCGACGCAACTGGCAGTTCTGCTCCTCGGCCCCGGGACCAGGATTACCTATGCGGCAATGGCACTTCTTGGAGACGCTGGTGTCTCGACCGTGTGGGTAGGGGAGCGGGGCGTTCGCTACTACGCGAGTGGAAGACCACCGGCGAAGTCATCGCGAATGGCGGAGCTTCAAGCGGAGATAGTAACGAACCAGAGAAAACGACTGGCGTGCGCAAAGCGTATGTACAGTCTGCGTTTCCCTGGCGAGGACCTCACTGGGCTTTCTATGGCAAAGCTCCGTGGACGCGAAGGCTCTCGGATGAAGAAAGTATACGCCGACGAAGCGGCACGCGTTGATATCAGTTGGAACCGGCGCGCATACGATCCGAACGATTACGACTCTTCAGATCCCATCAACCAAGCGTTGACCTCAGCAAACTCAGCCTTATACGGCATTGCGCATGCGGTAATCGTGGGTCTGGGTTTTGTGCCTGCGCTTGGAGTCGTGCATAACGGAACCGACCGTGCGTTTGTGTACGACATCGCAGATCTCTACAAAGCGGAAATCGCAATCCCCGCGGCCTTTGATGCTGTCGTCTCCGATCCGATGAAACCCGGCGTCACCGTGCGACGGCTCGTGCGCGACGCGGTGGTGGACAAACGGCTTATGCCGAGGATGGTCAAAGACCTCAAGTACGTCATGGACGTAACTGACGACGACACCTTCTCGGATGCCGAGCTGTATCTGTGGAGCGAACTCGAGGTCATCGCAGCTGGTGTGAACTGGTCAGAACACGAGGGCGCACCATGATGGTTCTCGTCATCACCGCATGCCCAGCTGGATTGCGTGGAGACCTCACCAAATGGCTGGTGGAGATCGCGCCCGGCACTTTTGTCGGCAAGCCATCCGCGAGAATCCGCGTACTGCTCTGGCAACGAACGACCGAATTGGTCAAGGATGGCCGTGCGTTGCTTGTCTATTCCAGCAACAACGAACAGGGGATGGAGTTCCGCACACACAGATACGACTGGGTTCCCACCGACTTTGATGGCCTCACCCTAATGATGCGCCCTGACACCCCAAGCGCCCACGCGCGCCGAACCGGCTGGAGCAGTGCTCGTCGCCAGCGCAAACGATACAAATCTCGGTGATTATCTATCCGCTCTGCGCCTCCAGCAACGCCTCCCGCAGCTGCTCGTCCACCGCGTAAATGAACATGCCCTTGGTGCCGCGGGTCATCAGCACGTTGAGCTCGTTCTGCAACAGAGTCTCGCCGAAGGATTCACGTGAACCGTCCGCGAGCACGCGGTTTTGCACCGCCTTCTTGTGCGCGGACTCAGACGGGTCGAACACGACGCGCCCGTCCCGGTACTTAACGGAAGGCCCGAGGATAACTCCTGCGTAGTTCAAGTCGAATCCCTGAATTGTGTAGGTCGAGCCGATCTCGCCGATCGTGGCCGGGGTTTCGGACCACGCCTTGCGGTAGGCGATGCGCCGTTCCTTCCGTTCCTCACGCAGTTGCAGGTTCCACGGGCGGCGCAGGTTACCGGTCTCGTGGTCCACGTTGACGTACCACCAACCATCGGCGTCGTCCTCGTTCTTCTTCGCCGCGCTGTACGGCCAGTCGTAGGTAGCGATAAGGCGGGAGAGGTTGTTCTCAACCGCGGAGTCCTTCTCCCGGATCGCCGCATCCAAAGCACGCGGGTTATCGAAAATACGCAGGTCATACCCCTTTGAGTCCGTGTGGACCGGCAGGATCACGCCGTCGTCGACAAACGCGCGGATCCAGTCGACGGTCTTCCGGTCCGCGTTCAGACGCATCTGGTTGGTCAGCCGGATCGGTGGCTGGGCCATGCGGTCGGCGAAGTAGTCCTCGACCGGCGTCTCCCAATGCTGCGGCGTCTCCAGCGTCTGCTTCGGGTCGTACACCGCAACGACCACCTTCGCGCGGTCCAGGATCGCCTCGATCTGAGGCTGGTCATGGAAGTACCCAAGAGCTTTCTGCGTAAGCAGTAGGTGGGCTTCGTCGATGAGTACGACGTCCGCCGGATCGTCGGGAGAGAAGCGGTTGATGAACTGGGTGGGGCTGTACACCCGCTCGCGGTCGCCGCGTTTGCGGGAGTCGGGGATACCCGCCTTCTTGATGATCTCCTTGTACACTGCCAGCTGACCGCCGTCGTTCTTGTGCCCGGAAACCAAGTACCCGTCGATGCCCGTGCCGTCCAGATCGAGACCGGCAGCCAGGGCGCGGAAGCGCTCGTCCTCGTCTTCCACACCCATCATGATGCCGTTGAAGATGCTGCTGATCAGCACAGTTTTTCCGGAGCCGGCTTCGCCGGAAACGAGGATCAGCTTGTGGTCTAGCGGATCATCGCCGACACCGCCCTCAAGCGCGTTGTTGACCGCCTCGAAGATCTGGTTCTGCGCGTCGAGCTGCTCCTCGTTCAGCTTCTGGAACGGGGACGCCTTGAAAATCGCGGAGGACGTGATCGCCTCCTTCGACTCGAAAAGGTCGGGCTCGACTCGGTGCAGTTCCTGCCACACCTCGTCGAAAAGCCGGTCCAGGTGCTCGAAGGTGAAGTAGTCCCGCTGCTCATTGGTGCGCCGGTTGTTGCGGCGTTCCACGGACTTGCACGATTCCAAGTAGTGCAAGAACCGGTTTTCGACGTCGAGAGTGAGGGACTTGTTGAAGTACGGGTGTCCGATCACGTACATCTCCACGTCGGAAGCGCCGCGGAACTCGCGCCAGTCTTCACGCGTCTTGGGGTCCTGATAGAGGTGCTGGCGGGTGCGCTTTTTGATGTCGTTGGTTTCACCGACGTAGACCTTGTACCGGAACCCGTGCTCGTACTCGCGGCGGCTGCGCACCACGTAGACGGTGGGGTAGTTCAGTTGGTGAGTGATCCAGTCTGCGCGCTCGTCTTCGGCGCGCTCACCGTAGGCCGTCTCTAAACTGACTGCGAATTGGTCGTCGTACCGGACTCGTTGGATAAACGGCTTGGGAAAAGCGTCCACGGGGCATGCCTCATCTGCGTTACGCGGGGTGAGGACATATCCGGCGGGAAGTCCGTTGGGCCCGAAAGGGAACTAGTTCAACAGGGCGCGCAGGGCCTCGCGGGTCTGCGCGTCCGGAGAATACAAAATGGTACCGATCATCCCGCGTGTTAGCAGCACTTTGTACACGTGGCGCACCAGAAGATCGAAATCCTCGTCCGGCACCGTCTTCGGGTTGCGGAAGTGCGGGTCTTTATTGGCGGAGCGGACAGTTTCGAAGCGCCCGTCCCGCCACACCAGATCCGGGCCGATGATCACGCCCGCCCAGTCGAACTCAAAGCCCTGGGCGGTGTACACGCAGCCAACCTGGTCGAAGCCGCCCTCTTGCGTCGCCCACAGCGCCGACGGGGGAGCAGTGCCGACGCGACGGTCTTCCTTGTTGTTCCACGGCCGAGCCCAGTCGCCGATCACCACGTCGTCGACCAACCCGTCCCGTTTTGCGTCGGACCATTGCCAGCAGTAGCCGGCGGAGATGCGGGCTGTGTAGCCGCTGTCGTTGCGCTCACGCAGGCGGCGCTCCAGCTCCCACGGCGAATCGACGACCTCCACCACGAACGGGTCGTCGTCTGGGAGTGCGGCTTCAAACGGAACGCCGTCGTTAAGCCCGAGTACCTGCTCGACCCACTCCACATACGCCGCAGACCCGCCGCACCGGAATTGCTCGTCCAGTTCAATACGCACGACCTCGTGGCCTTGTGCGCGGGCGAACGCTTCGATCTCGCGGACGGAGCCGAGCTCGCCTTTGCGCACGACCTGGTGGTCGTCGAGAAGAAAGACGGGCACGCGGGCGGCGGAGATGAGTTCGTCGATCTGCAGGCGGTCGCTGCGGTCCGCGGCCCTGGTGAAGCGGTTGTTCGAGGTCTGACGAATGCGGTGCGCCTCGTCCGCGATCAGCACGTCAATCTCGTCCGGCAGCGCTTTGGTGAAGGAGTTGAAGTACTTGAACAGGCTCTGCGTGTCTCTGCTCCGGTGTCCCGCGACCTTGCGCATGGTCTGCGTGAACGACCTCGACCCGGTCGCATGCAGCACCGCTTTGCCTTCTCTGGCCAGCTCACCCAGCGCAGAGAGTGCGATTGCGGACTTGCCACTACCCGGGCCGCCGGACACCACAATGACCCGCTTCGTGGCCCCCGCCCGGTGCACTTCGTGTCGGATCATGTCCACCGCCAGCTGCTGGTCGCCAAGAAGGATGAACTGTTCGCGGTCGCGTACCTCGTCCGCGGCGACCTGCATGAGCTTCGTCGACGGCCGCACAGCCGACCCCAGCAGCACCTCCGCACTGCCGCCACCGCTCAGCCGTTCCTTCAAGTAGGAGCGCAATGCTTCTCGACGCCCTCCGGTAAACACCGGCGCATCCCCACCCCTGAGAATCCCGACCACCCCCTGGTCGCTTTCCGCACCGTGCAGGTATGCCACCGCATTAACCCAGTCCTCGTGGTCGTGCAGATTGACCAGGTAGTTGGTGAGGTAGCGCCGGTAGCCGTCCACCTGACGCGCCGGGTGGAGCACCGGTTCTGGAAAACCGGTTACAGAGACGAGCGCGTCGTCGCCCTCGAAGGGTTCTGCCGCGGTCCACTGCTTCAGCTCCACGACGACGAAGGACGGGGTCCCTGTTTCCGGGTGAGTGCCGGCCAGGATGACGTCGGCACGCTGCGACGTGAGTGGCAGTGCGTACTCCAGCAGGACATCGACCGTGTCTAAACCAGCCGCTGCCAGATCCTCCGCGAGCGCCGGTAAGCTGTTGCGCCACGCGCGCTGCTCCGACTCCCCGACGGCGGTCTGGTAGTCGCTCATGTACTGCTGCAGCATTGTTTCCACCAGCGAATCGGGGTCGTCTGCGACCCTCATGAACTCCCGAGCGTTCAGGCGCAAACCCGCCATGGCAGCCTCCGTGCACGACAAATCGTGCGACGTGGAGGCCTATCTGACCAGCGGGAAAGAAGCCTGTCGGGGTCGCGGTTACGTAAGCGAGGGTAGCAGTATCTGCGCCGTCGAAGTTCTCTTCTACAAACGAAGGGACTTCAGCGGTGCGCCATTGCATCTACACGCTGACCTTGAGCTCTCGAAGAAACTCGAGCGTGTTGATGCAAGGCACATTGAACGCAGCCGCCGCATCAGGAATCTTTACCCTTCTCGTTCCTTGCGGCGCCGGAACCTCGTTCGTAACTAGCGTTGCGCCATGACGATAAGCGGAGGCCACAAGCCAAGCATCTGCAATGTCAACGAACTCGTCCGTCGCAGCTTGGCTGTAACCAGGCACTCGTTTATTTACCGCCCAGTCAGTGACCTCTGTATATGCGTCAACCTCCTCTTCGTCCGGGTGAAGAATCTGGAATGACTGCAGATGGTTCAGGTACCAATTCAGCGTTGGGTGGGCCCACCTTCTCATTTCTTGGTAGACCTCCACGTGGAAATAGATTTCAGGCGAGAAGAGGCTCGTCTCCAACTCCGTCCACAGCGATGGAAAAACATCCTGCGGATACACTGACGCCATCTGGCCTAGGAAATTTGTATCGACGAGATACACGGATCACACCGCTTTCCCGTGCTGCATCGCTGCGAGCTTAGATAGCGAGGCATAACTACTAGCACCGAGGTACCGTGCCGCGTCTCTTCCCGTAATCTGCCCATGGCTCCAGGCATGGGTAACCGTGTCGAAGAAACGGCCGCCGACGCGCGAGCGCACCAATACGTGAAACGGAGGAGCGCCACTGCTTTCGCGCTGTTCAGACGAGCTTCCTTTGAGCATCCCAACCACGTTCGCAGCCTCTTCGCGTGAGGTGAAGCCCAGCTCAACTAGCCGCCAGAGCATCGCTTCCCGGCTCAGACCGAAGCGCTGCGAAAGCCGGTTTACTGCATCCAGCAAGTCCGCGTCAGCGTAGAGACGTTCCACCGCCTCCGCCGGAGCGATCACCGCCGCAGCGAACCGGTTGCACCAACGCTCGACGTCCGCATGTTCAGAGTGATCAGAGATACCGGTGCGCCCAAGAACAACGTGGCCCAATTCGTGGGCCAAGCTGAACAACTGGGCAGTTTTGGCATCCGCGGTGTTAACAAACACCAAGACGTAGCCACCGTCTTCGATCGTGAAGCCTCGGAACTCACCGACGCTGAGTCTCCTCGAAGTTGTGTTCCCGACGATCGAGTTTCTCGCCACCAGGATTCCGTCTTCCTCCATGGCAGCAGCGAGCTCGGCTACTTTGTCGCTTCCCGGGAGTGGTTTGCCTCTCTCGATACCAAGAAGCTCCCTGGTTCGCTCTGCCGTTTCAGCCGGATGCTGCTCGATCGTGGCCGAGGCATACATCGTCGGCGGGACGATACCCTCCTCAGCAGCGAAATCAGCGTACCAAGCAAGCCTGTTCTGACTCGAGCGGATAGTCTCCCGCAAATCGGCACTCACGGTGCCCATCGCCTTGTTCCCGACGGTCCGAAAGTCCGTCACTCCCACTCGCTCACCCGACGGCTCGTCCAACAGCAAGCGGCCGAAAGGAATGCGGGCGAGCTTCGCGAGCTCCCTCGCCTGCTTCAGCGTTGGGCGAGTCTCACCCGAGTGCCACTGTGGAAGCTTGGGGAATCGCTTCTCCAATTCTGCTTCCGGCAGGCCAGTGCTTTCCAGAGCCCACGCAAGCATGTGGGGCTGGATATTGACCCGGACAGCACTCATGGCTGGGAGTTTAACCTAGCCGTCGACACCCCACACCGCCGCGAACTCCGGCATCGCCAGCGCCCACTCCAACGACACGCGCTCCTGCTCCAGACGCTTCGCACCGGAGGCGACCAGGAACCGGCGGGCGCGTTCCTCGTCGTCGGTGAGGTGGGGAAGCACCCGGGTCGTGTCGCCGGGGTCGGCGACGGCGAGGTGCAGGAACCGCTCCACCGTCTCCACATCCATGGCCACGCTGACGACGGGGACGGAAGCGCCGTCGGCAGCCAGACGCGACCGAAGAGCGTTCAGGATGGCGTAACCGTCCGCATCCGCGTCACCCCAGTACAGGACCCGGCGCGCCCCGCGCACCCACGGCAGCTCCGGCAGCGCGCCTGCGGTGTACCCGGAGCCCCACACCAGGACCGCGCCCGAACCCTCGGGAGCTTGGGGGAGGGCCAAGAACGTCTCTTTGTTCTCCACCACGATCACCAACAGCCCCTCCGGCAGCGACAACGACCCGAACGGTACCGCCACGTCCACCAGCCCCTTGGCGGGCGCAAGCGAGCTATCCAGGAACCGCACCCGCATCAGCCGATCGCCCTCAGCAAGGCCCAGGTCAGACACCCCGAGCAAGCGCTGCAGCAGGCCCCGGTGGGCGGCGATCCACTTCGTGTCCAGGCCTTCGATGGGCACGGCGCGGGCGCGCAAACCGGAGGATGGTTTCACGTGAAACCATCGCAAAGCGAGGCACAGGCGGGTGAAGTCGTCATCCTCCAACACCAGCCACGATGACCACGAGTGCGCCGCCCGCTCCCGGAACTCCGGCCAATCCGGGAACAACCCAACCAACACCGCAAATCGCTCGCGGGCCAGCGCAACCTCCCCGGCGCGGCCGGCCACCTCGGCCACGCGGTCCCACCCGGACAACGTCACGCGCACGGGCACGTCCTGTTTGCCCAGCCCCGCCCAGGACCGGATGGCCCACTCCACCTCCTCGGCAGGCTCCCATGCCTGCCAGGCGCGGACGAATGCGCGGGCGGCGGCTTCGTCGGCAAGCACCTGCGCGCGTGTTGGGGGTTGCAAAGGAACGGAGGTGGCCGAAGGTTCGTCGAGAAGCAAAAGCTCCATGTTGAACTTGACGGGCAACTGGTCAGGCAGGCGCATGGGTATCAATGAGCTCGAAGGTGGAACGCGCGACGGGGTCCTCGGTGTAGTGGACCACGATGGTGCCGTCGACGTAAGGGGAGAGGGTCTTGATCAGCTTCATCGGCGTGGCCAGCACCATGTGGAAACCGAAGCTTTCAAACACGTCCATGGCGGTGCGGGTGAACACGGGGTCGGCGCGGTCGAAGGCCTCGTCGAGCACCACGGTGGCGTAGCGGGGCACGTCCGCGTCCACGCCCGCAAGGCGGTAACGCAGTGCCGCGGCGAGGCAGAAGAACACCAGCTTCTGCGCCTGGCCGCCTGACAACGACGCGGAATCCACGTGGGTGTTGTGCACCGTGCCCTCGGCGTCCACCTCGTTGCCCACGAACTTCACGTGCCTGCGGGTGTCCAGCACGACGGTGCGCCAACTGCGGTCCGCGCGCTCGGAGGAGCCGAGGCGGTCCATGATCTTGGCCAGGCGGTGGTAGCGCTCGATGGCGGTCTTCTCGTCCGCCTCGCTCAAGCTACCGGCGGTCGCCTCGCGCAGGTCCTGCAGGAAATCACGCACGACGCGGTCGCGGTTGTCGCGGACCTCAATCTGTAGGTAGCGCCCCTCGGTGTAGGGGGAGCGGCGCAGCGACGCGTTGATGGGGCCCAGGTTGGTCTCAATGTCGCCCTTCGCGCGCTGCAGCTCCTTGTAGATCGTGTTCAGGTGCATCACGGACTGGCCGTTGAGCAGGTCCAGGAAGCGGCCGCGGAACTCCGGCAGGCGGTCCGAGCGCAGCATCTCCAACCGCGCGATAGCCTCGCCGGCGAACTCGGCCGTGGCCTGCAGTTCCGCGGACTCCGCCGACCACTGGGACTTGTAGTTAGACAGGATGTTCACGACGGCGTTGCTGGACTCCGTGATCGTCTTCGCCGCCTGCTTCGCCTGCGCGTCCAGCTGCGCGGTGACCTTGAAGGCGCTGTCGCTTAAATTCTCCGGGGTCAGGCGGCGCGTGGTGGCCGCAAGCATCGCCTCGAGCTGCTCCGCCAGCGCCGGGTCCACCTCCACGTGCTCCGCCTCGATCCGCTTCAGCCGCGCCTGGTCGTCCTGCAGCGCCCGCTTGGCCACGGCGAGCTCGTCGCGCACCTCGCGCAACTCCTGCTCGGTGGCCTTCAGCGTTTCAGCCGCCTCACGCCACGCCCGCTCCAGCTCCTTGGCTTCGGGGGAGGAGGTCAGCCGCTCAAGCTCCGCGCGCAGGCCAGCCAACTGCTCCTCGACGCTCGCGGTGTCCACGCTGGCCCACTCCATGGCGGCAATATCCCGCGCCTTTGCCACGTCGCTGGCCAGCGCCTCTTGCTTGCGCTTGACCTCCGCCAGGCGGTTGCCCGCCGCAGTGGTCGCACGTTTCGCCTCCGCCAGCTCCGCGCGGAGTGCTTCCACCTTTGCGTGGTTGGATGAGCCGAGGCGGTAGTTGCGCCGCTCGCCCAGACGCAGCCGGTCGTTCTTCACGTACCGGGCGGAGCCGGTCTTATCCGCCGGGTTTCGCTCCAAACCGTCGATGGTGGCCGCGCGCTGGTCTTGCCGCTCCAACTCGTCCACGGTGCGTACCAGGGCGTAGTCGAAGGTGCTAGCCAGCATGCGCATCAGCCACGGTCGCATCGGGTGCTCCACCACGCGCACCTTATGAAAAAGGCTGAGCGGGTTCTTCGGCCCGCGCGGGACTTCCACGCCCTCGGGAACGGTGCGGTACTCAAGCCGCATCCCGAGGTGGCGCCCGTTGACCCAGCTACTCACCTCCCGCTCGCGCTCCGCCGGCACCAGAAGTGTTGCCGCAAACCCGCCCAGCAGGCGCTGGATCACGGGTTCCCACTCGGCCTGCTCGGGCAGCACGTCGATAAGCTCGCCCACGTACGGCAGCTCGCGCACCGTCAGCCCGGTATCCGCGCACAGCTGCGCGCGCACCTCCACGTAGCGCTGGTCAATGTTGGAGGAGCGGTTGCCTAACGACGCCAACTCCGCCCCCACCGCCGCCTCCGCGCCAGCAAGCCTCTCGTGTTCGCTTCGGGCCTTGAACCACTCTTCCCGCAGCCGCTCTTCCTGATCCGGCGCTGCCGCCAGCTCCGCCGAGGCTTGGGCTTTCAGCTCCGCGAAGCGCTCGGTGTCGAGCGCCCCGTCCAGCTGCACCAGAGCCGCCAGTTCGCGCAACTTCGCGCTCCGCGCAACAAGCTCGTGCTCCTCGCGGGCGATGTTGCGCTCAATCTCGCCCAAGCTCTGGCCGGCCACTTGCTCCCGCTGCACCGCGGCGCGCTGCACCGCCTCCTGCTGGACTTCCTTGCGGGCTTCGAGGGATTGCGCCTGCACTTCGAGGGCGGCGAGTTGGGCGGAGCTGACGTCGATACGCTCGCGCAGCTGCTTCGCCTCAATCGCGCGCCGCACGTTGGGCAGGGCGGCAGACAGCGCGGCGGTGTTTTCCTGCATCGCCTGCGCATCCTTGAGCTTGGTGTTCAGCCCTGGCAGGGGAGCCAGCGTCTCAATCTGCTGGTGCACGTCCTCGAGCCGCTCGTACGCCTGGCGCAGGTCCTCGTGCGTGGCCACGGCGTCCTCCGCGACCTGGAACGTGCCCGGTACGTCCAGCATGTAGTTGCGGAACAGCTCGTCCATGCTGGACAGGGACTTCGCGGACTGCGTGCGGTGCAGCAGCATCTGCGCTTCCTCGCTGCCGATACCAAGCTTTGAGCGGAAGCGGTTGGCAAACACGGAGTACTGCTCCGTGAACGTCACGCCGGCAGTTTTGTACTTCGCCTCCAGCTTGCGTTTGTCCAGGGAGTTCTGCAGCAGCGGCACGAACCCGTCCACGTCGACCTCGCTGGGGAAGATGCCGTAGAGCGTTTTCACCTGCGCTTCCTGCTGCTGGCCCGCGTTGAGGCGGTAGATCGCGGCGAGCGTGAGCACCTCGCTGCCGGCGCGGTAGGTCAACGCAACGATGCTGGCGGTCGCCCCGGAGCGCAGATACTGGCTGCGGATCTCGCCCGTGGCCGGGTCCTCGCTGCGCCGCCACGCGCCGCGGATGTAGGACACGCGGCTGCGCCCCTTGTCGCGTCCCGTTTCCTGCTGCGCCGCGGCGTTGAAACGCAGTTTCCCGGGAGGGACGAGCACGGCGGAAAACGCGTCGATAAGCGTTGACTTGCCCGAGCCGGACGCGCCGGTGATCAAAAACCCGCGCTCGCCGACCGGGATGTCGTAGTAGCCGTCGAACGTGCCCCAGTTGACCAGCTGCACGCGCGCCAGACGGAATTGTGCTGTCACTGCTTATCCCCTTCCTGGGCCAGGCGCAGGTACTCCTCGCGCAGCGCGTGGACGGTGTCCGCGTCGAAGATGTGGCGCAGCACGGGGGAGACCTCCCAGCGGCCCTCGGTCTCCGTGTCGGTGAGCAAGCTGTACTTGCGGATGGTGTTCACCGCCGCGGTGAACCGCTTCTTAAACCCGGACTCGTCCCGGTTGTCCACCGCCCGGACGTAGCTGATTGCGCCGTACAGCTCGTCTTCGCCCACCACGACGCGCTCGCCCGGGGTGGACATGCCCAGCTCGTGGCGCAGCTGCAGCAAAATCGCGGTTTGCAGGTGCGTCAGCGCCTCCGTGCGCAGCACCGGCGGCACCTTCACGTCCTCGTTGTCCGGGCGGACGTGGCGCGTGAAAGCGATGCCGGCGTCCTCGTCCACCACCAGCTCCAAGAACACGTCGTGCAGCCGCGAGCGCAGCGCCTCCGTGTCGGTGGTGATGGCGTGCCACGTCTCCTTCTTCCGGTCTGCGGTGATCAGCGGGCCTTTGAGCAGGTCCACCAGGGCGCGCCGGGTTTCCTCGGACAGGGTGCCTGTGTCGCCCGTCCACAGCGGTTCCGTCATTGCATCTCCTTTACTGCTGCCGGGTCGAAGTGCCACCGCGGGACCGTCGCTAAGCGAATGCTCCCATCCTCTTCCTCGAAGCGCACCTCTTCGCTGCCGTCCTGCCGCACCCCGTGCTTGAGGGCCAGGTACACAAGGCCCACCACCGACCCCAAGCCCTGGGTGGCGGGGTGGCGCTCGAGCACCTTGCCTATCGACGCCCCTCCGGCCCGCCCGACCGTCTCCCCAACCGCCGCAATCAGCTCCTCCAAATCGATCTCGCTTTCGCGTACCGCCTGGTAGAGGGCCTCCGCATCGCCCTCGCCGGGTTCGAAGGCCTCTACCTCGGTGGTGATGACCTCCGCGCCCGGGTCCGCGAGCTTGATCTGCGCCACCGAGGCGATCTGCATGCCGATGCGCTGCAAGGGCGTGTCCATCTTGTGCGTGGCCGAAAGCTCCTCGCGCTCCGCGGCGTCGGCGGCGAGCTTGCGGGTGTCGCGCAACAGCTCGATCATGCGGCGGTCCTCGGCGAACTGCTCGCTGGCCACGTAGTTGCGCAGGTTGCGGGCCAGTCGCGTCATCATGCGGTTGACCTCGTAGCCGGCGTCCTCCATGTCGCGGAACAGGGTACGGAATTGCGCGCGCTCTTCTGCCGTCATCGCCGCGTTGTCGGCGCGCTCGAGCACCTGCCCAATCCACGTGTCCAGCCACGCGCCGCGCTCCGGGTCCACCACCAGCGAATAAAACGCGTTGAAGCTTCTGCCCGCGTCGGATTCGCCGATCAGGTCCACGCCGGCGAAGATCTCGTCCAGCACGTCGCCTCGCGAGCCCTCCGGGTCCAACAGCTGGCGGCGCAGCTGCGAATTCAGCGTTTCCAGCTCGTGCCGCACGCGCGCGAAGTCGCCGGGGATCGCACTCGCCTGGCCCAGGATGTCGCCCACCCGTTCGCGCACAGTCGCTGGGGAGGGCAGCTCAAACTCACCGCGCTCCACCTGCGCAATCTCGGCCTCGATGCGCTCACGTTCGGCCTCGAGGTGCTTCAGGCGCGAGTCAATGTCCGGGTCGGTGTCCCGCGCGAGCGCTTGCAGGGCATTGCTTATCGACGCCACCCGGCTCGCCGTCACCGCCGACCTCGGCGCACTGACCCGGTCCATCATGTGCAGGGCGGTGAGCGCTTGCTCGCTCGGCTCAAGCGTTTCGCCCGTTTCCTTGGTGCCGGACTTGCGCACGAGCCACCCGGCCTTCACCCAGTCGTTGCAGTACGCCTGGGGTGTTTTCGGCAGCTCGAAGGTGCCGCGCAGCACCGCAAAGTCGTCCGCCATGAGCTGGTAGAGCTGCTCCGCCGGCCTCGCCTCAGCGCCGCGCGGGAAGTGCTCCGCCACGACCGCCAGCAGCACCGGGGCGTTGTCCGCGTGCAACAAGCGGATCGCGGCCGACTGCTCCTTCTCACGCTTATACGTCAGCGCCCGGGCCTGGATGGTCATGCCGGCTATCTTCCCATAACCCCCTCCCACCTGCACCGAAAAACTTTTTTGCTCTACGTGTAGACACACTGAGGGCAATAGTCTATATTCGCTTTTGGGCCCCTCCGCCCACGGTCCATCCCCCCCGAGACCGGTTGAGCACTCACCCACCCCCCCATTTAGAGTGCGAGTAGGCGGAGGGGATTCCGCTATTCTTAGGCGTTTTTAAGGGGTTAAGGGTCAAAAAGTGTGTCCAGAATCGCGGATTTTTAGGGATTGACCTGTAGGTTTCAGGAAAGTATATGCTTCCGGGGCATGTATCTGGGTCTCGAGCGTTCAATCCTCGGTGTGGCAGCGTTGGTGTGCTATGCGCGGCGTGGTGTGGTGTCGCAATGTCAAAGAACCAACCTCGCTGCTACTGCGGCGGTGAAATGAAACG
>NZ_JAKRMZ010000021.1:0-49433 GCF_022345915.1 Corynebacterium sp. ACRQP
CCCCATATCCCGCCCCCGTTTGTGGCCCGCCGGGGGTTTCGGGGGCCCCCGTCCACACCCCCCCCCCATTGGGGGGTTTTTGGGGCCCCCGGGGGGGGGGGGGGGGGGGGGGGCGGCGGGGGGCGCGGCCCCCGCGCCGCAGGCCTAGCGCACCGGACCGAGCGCGCGCTGCAGCACCTTCTCCACCGAGCGCGTCTTGCCCACCCGCTCGAAAACGATCGGCTGCGCGTAGCCGTACACCGCCACGTTGATGCCGCCGCGCTCGCGGCGCACGGAGTGGATCTGGCGCAGCGGGATGGAATCCACCGCCCCGCGCCGGCCGCGGGCCAGGATGCGCTTGTCGGTGACGATGAAGCGCCGGCGCCTGGACGCCACCAGCGGGACGATGAACCGCCACAGCACGAGCAGCGCCCAGATCAGCACCACAATGTTGCGCAGGCCCGGGTCCACGTGCGGCGTCACGTCCATCCAGCCGATGGCCATCCACGCCACGCCGGTCACGGCCACCAGCTCGAGCAGCGGGATGGTCAGCGAGGAAAGCGGCGCGCACACGTCGGCGAGGACAACTTCGTCCCCGCCGACGCGAAACGGTGCTTTGCCAGCCATAAACAGGCAGGGTACTGCACGCCTAGGACGTCGGCCGCAGATGGTGGACGTCGCCGACGGAGAAGGCGGAGCCGTCGATAAGCACTTCGCCCTGGTCGTTGACCCCGGTGACGGTGCCGGTGACGGTTTCCTCGCCCTCGCGCATCTCCAGGCGCACGTTTTGGCCGATGGTCGAGCACACGGCGCGGTAGTCCTCAAGCAGCTGCGGGTCGCCCTCGCGCCACTGGTTCAGGCGCTTGCCCATGGCCAGCAGAATGTCGGCGGTGAAGTCGTCGAAGTCCACGTCTAGGCCCTCGAGGTTGAGCGCGGTAGCGGTTTCCACCGGCAGGTCCTCGTTCCGCATGGCCACGTTGATGCCGATGCCCACAATCACCCGCGGCATGTCCAGCGCGGAGAGGATGCCGGCGATTTTCTTGCCGCCGATCTGCACGTCGTTGGGCCATTTCAGCCGCGCCTGCGGCACCACATCCGTCACGGCAACACCCGGCGCGATGGACAGCAGGCCGAACGGCGGCACCTTCTCGGGCACCTCCACCACCATGCTCATGGCCAGCTGCGAGCCTTTCGGCGAGACCCAATGGCGCCCCAGCCGCCCTTTGCCGTCGGTCTGCTCGTCGGCGATGAGCACCGTGCCGGGCTCGCCTTCTTTGAGCAGGTCAGCGTTGGTGGAGCCGGTGGTTTCCACCCACCGCACGTTCGGCCAGTACTCCGCCACCGCGTCCTGGATGGCCTGAATGTCGCGCACAGTCATAGCTAAAGAGCATATTGCTTATCGACGTCCACCTCGCCCCGTGCCAGTTTTGGCCGCACGTCCAAACGATCATTCGAGGACGGGCCTACCCTCGGTTCCACCCTCAGCGCCTTGAAGATGGCCCCGAGGATCCCCCAACACGAAAAGGTTGTGACACGTGACCGACAAGAAGCAGAACCCGCCCCAGGACGCCCCGGAGCAGCAGGCCCCAGCGGCTGTCTCCCCCACCGGCTGCCCGTTCCACTTCGGAGCCGACAACTCCGGCGGCACCGACCCGCGCGCCCAGCAGGGCGAGTACCTCACCACCGCGCAAGGCGCACGCCTGTCGGAGACGTCGAAGTCGCTGCGCGCCGGCGAGCGCGGTCCGCTGTTGATGCAGGACCACCACTTCCGCGAGAAGATCACCCACTTCGACCACGAGCGCATCCCGGAGCGCGCCGTCCACGCCCGAGGTGTGGGTGCGCACGGCGTGTTCGTCGCCAATGGCAATGCCTCGAAGATTTCCAAGGCGAAGGTGTTCAAGAAGGACGCTGAGACCCCGGTCTTTGTCCGTTTCTCCACCGTGTTGGGCTCGCGCGGCTCCGCGGACTCTGTGCGCGACACCCGCGGCTGGGCCACCAAGTTCTACACCGAAGAGGGCAACTGGGACCTGGTGGGAAACAACATCCCGGTCTTTTTCATTCAGGACGCGATCAAGTTCCCGGACATCATTCACGCTGGCAAGCCGCGCCCGGACCGCGAGATCCCGCAGGCGCAGTCCGCTCACGACACCTTCTGGGACTTTGTGGGCCAGCACACTGAGGCCACGCACCACACGCTGTGGAACATGTCGGACCGCGGCATCCCGCGCTCGCTGCGCATGATGGAGGGCTTTGGCATCCACACCTTCCGCTTCATCAACGACGCCGGCGAGACCACCCTGGTGAAGTTCCACTGGAAGCCGAAGTTCGGCGTGCACTCGCAGGTGTGGGAGGAGGCCCAGATCACCGGCGGTATGGACCCGGACTTCCACCGCCGCGACCTGTACAACGCCATCGAGGCAGGCGCCTTCCCGCAGTGGGACCTGGGCGTGCAGGTGTTCCCGGACACCGAGGACCAGATGTTCGAGGGCATCGACCTGCTGGACCCGACGAAGCTGGTGCCGGAGGAGCTCGCGCCGGTGGAGATCATTGGCACGATGACGCTGAACAAGAACCCGCGCAACTACTTCGAAGAGGTTGAACAGGTGGCGTTCTGCCCGTCGCACCTGCCTCCGGGCATCGACGTCACCGCCGACCCGCTGCTGCAGGGCCGCCTGTTTTCCTACCTGGACACCCAGATTTCCCGTCTGGGCGGGCCGAACTTCTCGCAGTTGCCGATCAACCGCCCGCAGACGCCGGTCAACGACAACCTTCGCGACGGCATGCACCAGGTGGCCTCCCACACCGGCGTCGCGCCGTACAAGCCGAACACGCTCGACGGCGGCGCACCCACCGAGGCCACTGTGGACGAGGGCGCATTTATCGACGTGCCGGTCGCCGTGAACGGCGAGATCACCCGCGAGCACCCTGCATCCTTCGACGACCACTTCTCCCAGGCCCGACTGTTCTACCTCTCCCTCACCGACGTGGAGCAGGAGCACCTCACCCAGGCGCTGTCGTTCGAGCTGGGCAAGTGCTACGAGGAGTCGGTGAAGACGCGCTACCTCGAGGTGCTGGCGCACGTGGACCAGGACCTCGCGGAGACTGTCGCCGACAACTTGGGCCTGCCGCACCCGGAGAAGCAGGACGTTGCGGACGTGGAGCCCTCGAAGGCGCTGTCCCAGATGGGCGGCACCTGGCCTATCGACGGCCGCCAGGTCGGCGTGCTGATCTCCACCGACATTTCCGGAGATACAGCCGCAGCCGTGGGCAAACTCGTCGATGAGCTTTCCGCCGCCGGCACCACTCCGCTCGTGGTGGCGGAAAAGGGCGGCACGGTGAAGCTGGGCGACAAGGACACTCCGATCTCGCGCACCTACCTCACCGCCAGCTCCATCGAGTTCGACGCGGTTGTGGTGGTTAACCCGCCGGCGAAGACGGACGTGGACACAATCCTCGGCGAGTGCGAGCGCCACAAGAAGGCGATCGTCGCCGTGGGCGAGGCCGGCAAGCAGGCGCTGGAGGCCGCGCGCGTCCCGGCGGACCAGCCGGGCATCGTCGCGGTCGACACCGCCGACGCTGCCGCTGCGCCGGTGCAGGAGCTGCTGGCTTCCCACCGTGTTTGGGAGCGGTAGTTCTGTAGTAGCTCACCACCCCTAACCCCCGCTTGTGCCCCGTGCCGCTTACCCGGCACGGGGCCTCTTTTCTGAAAATCAGGTAGTAGGAGTCCTGAAAATCGGGTAGTAGAGCTTCTGAAAATTGGGTAGTAGGAGTCCTGAAAATACGGTAGTAGGGCACTTTCGTGCAGTACAATGCCCAATATGGCCTACCTCCGACGCACCCTCGACGACGAGCTCGACCTTCTCATGCCCCATCTGTCCGCAATCGCCATTGACGGGCCGAAAGGTGTCGGGAAAACCGACACGGCCAAACGCCGCGCCAACACCACTTGGTTCCTTGATGATCCGGATATGCGCAGCATTGCGGAGGCCGATTTTTCGCTCTCCTCAGCGCCGGACGGCACGTTGCTCATCGACGAGTGGCAGCATCTCCCCCAGGTTTGGGATGCAGTTCGCCGCCAAGTGGACCTAGGAACTGCCCCCGGGCGTTTTCTGCTCACCGGCTCGGCCACTCCCGTCGACGCGAAGGGTTCCCATTCGGGCGCCGGGCGGATCTACTCGTTAAGAATGCGCCCGATGGCCGTCCATGAACGCGGCGTTTCCGACCCCACGTGCAGCTTCGCCAGGATCTTGGGCGGAGACAACGATGTGTCGGGACACTCGGATTTTGAGGTCGGCGATTACGCCAAGCTCATCACCGGCAGTGGTTTTCCCGCTATCGCCGCGGCTGATCCCACGGTCCAAACGCTGATGCTCGACTCGTACATCGAGCGCATCATCGACCGCGACATCCCCGATGCAGGCTACGAAGTACGCCGGCCCGAAAGCCTCCGGAGCTGGCTGCGCGCCTATGCCGCGGCCACTTCCACGACCACCGCCTACTCGAGGCTGCTCGACGCTACAACGGGCGGCCAGGTGGAGCAGCCGAATCAGAAAACTACGCTCGCATACCGCGAGCACCTAGCGAAGATTTGGCTGCTCGATCCAGTCCCTGGGTGGGTTCCGGAAAACAACGAATTGAAACGGCTCCAGCAAGGCCCGAAGCACCATCTCGCCGACCCCGCTCTGGCAGCACGACTTCTCGGCATCACCCCGTCCGCCCTGTTAAGCAACCGCGCAGCCCACATGTTTGGGCCACTCTTCGAATCCCTGACTGCGCTCACACTCCGTGTGCTGGCTCAAGCAGCCAGAGCGCGGGTGTACCACCTCCGATCAAACGCCGGAGAACGGGAAGTCGACTTCATCGTCGAAGGACCGGAACGAGAAGTCGTCGGTGTTGAGGTCAAACTCAAGCCGCGGGTTGATGACGCCGACGTCCGGCACCTTCTGTGGCTGCGCGAGCGCATCCCGGACCGGGTAACCAACCTGATGGTGGTAACCACAGGTAAACAGGCATACGTCCGACCCGACGGAATCATCGTCATGCCGCTCGCCCTCCTCGGCGCGTAGGCGCCGCTCTACTGCCCGTCGGTGGAGGGTGAAACGTGGGCGGCGGAGCCGTCGATAAGCATGGCGGCACACAAGGAATCTAGACTGAGGCGTTATGAGTTCATCCAAACCCGACATGACCACCACCGCGGGCCGCATCGAGGATCTGCGCAACCGCCTGGATGAGGCGCAGGCCCCGGTCGGTCAGGACGCGATCGACGCAGTGCACGCAGCTGGGGCCGCCACCGCCCGCGAGCGCGTGCTGAAGCTTGTGGACGAAGGCACGTTCGTGGAAACCGACGCGCTGGCGAAGCACCGCGTCGAGGCGTACAAGATGGACAAGTCCAAGCCCTCCACCGACGGCGTTGTCACAGGCTATGGGCTTATCGACGGCCGAAGGGTATGCCTGTTCTCCCAAGACCCCACCGTCTTCGACGGGCAGATCGGCGAGGTCTACGCCGAGAAGATGCTCAAGATCTACGACCTGGCCACCAAGACCGGCGTGCCGCTGATCGGCATCTACGACTCCACCGGCCCGCGCTGGAAGGAAGGCATCGTCACCGCGCACATGCAGGCGCAGATCCTGCGCGCCGCCACCCGCGCGTCCGGGCTGATCCCGCAGATCGCGGTCGTGGCCGGCGACGCGGCGGCGCTGACTGCGGCGAGCGTGCCTCTGGCGGACATCACCATCATGGCCGAGGGCGCGGCGATGCACGTGACCACCGCCGACATCGTGAGCAAGGTGACCGAGACCGAAACCACCAGCGACCAGCTCGGCGGCAGCGCCGTCCACGCCGCGGAGACCGGCCTGGCGCAGCTGACCGCCGCCACCGACGTGGAGGCCGTGGAGCTGGCGCGTGCAGTGGTGGGCTACCTGCCGTTGAACAACAAGGCCGCTTCCCCGCTGGGCGCCGAGACTGCCGGTTCCGGTGCTGACCTGGACACGTTCATCCCAGACGACGACAACCAGCCCTACGACGTGCTCGACGTGGTCAACGCCGTCACCGACGGGGACTTCTTCGAGCTTTCCGCCGGCTACGCGGGCTCTGTGGTCACCGGGTTTGCGCATGTTGGCGGGCGTGCCGTTGGTGTCGTCGCCACGCAGCCGAGCGTGCTCGCTGGCTGCCTGACCCGCGACGCCGCCCGCAAGGCCGCGCGCTTCATCCGCACCTGCGACGCGTTCAACCTGCCTGTAGTGCAGTTCGTGGACTCGCCGGGCTTCCTTCCGGCCGTCGAAGAGGAGCGCGCTGGCTCGTCCGCCGCCGCAGCGGCACTTGCCTACGCGTTCGCCGAAGCCCAGGTGGGCACGATCACCGTGGTCACCCGCAAGGCGTTCGGCCCCTCGTATGCCCTGCTGGGCTCCAAGGGCCTGGGCGCTGACCTGGTGTTCGCGTGGCCGACCGCCCAGCTCGCGCTTGCAGACGCCCCCACCGCCGCCGAAGCCATCGGCACCGACGCCGAGCAGTACGCCGAGGAGAACCTCAACCCGTACGTGGCCACCGAGCGCGGCCTGGTGGACGCCGTGATCGAGCCGTCCGCCACCCGCGACCGCGTGCTCGAGGGCCTGCGCCTGCTGGAGCGCAAGGTGGGCTACCCGGCGCAGAAGAAGCACGGCAACATCCCGTTGTAAGGAGGCTGACGTGGACATTCAGGTACTCAAGGGCAACCCCACCGAGGCGGAACTCGCGGCACTTTCGCAGGTGCTAGAGCAGCTTAAGCGCGAGCGCAAGCTCGCCGGGGTGCAGCCGGACGCGAATTTTTGGGGTGTCTCCCACCCCGCCACCGCGTTTAACCCGCACGCCTTCGACTCGGCGGCGTACTTCTAATGCGGCTGGTGTTGGCGTCGCAGTCGCCGTCGCGGCGCATGCTGCTCGAGCAAGGCGGAGTGAAGCCGGTGCTACGGCCGGCTCACATCGACGAGGACGCGGTGATCGCATCGCTTCACGACGCCCCTCCGGCCACCACCGTTTCCACCCTCGCCCGCGCTAAAGCAGAGACTGCCATCGCCGACTTCCCCGGCGACGTGGTGGTCGGCTGCGACTCCATGCTGCTCCTCGACGGCGAACTGCTGGGCAAACCCCACACCGTCGAGGCGACCATCGAACGCTGGAAGGCGCAGCGCGGCAAAGAGGCACAACTGCTCACCGGGCACGCGGTGTGGTTCGGCGGGCAGTGGGTGGTGGACACCGTCGCCACCACCATCCGCTTCGGCGACGTCTCCGACGCCGACATCGAGGCCTACGCCCGCTCCGGCCAGCCGCTGGAATGCGCCGGCGCGTTCACGCTGGAGGCGTTGGGCAGCTGGTTCATCGACTCCATCGACGGCGACCCCACCAGCGTCATCGGCCTGTCCATGCCGCTGTTGCGACGCTGCCTGTACCGCTTCGGGCTGGATGCCTCCGACTTCTGGGAGTGAGGGGGCCGAGATCCGGGCGGTTTTGTACGAATCGACATTTTTTCGGAATCTGCCCTGCAAAACCCCAGGTCAGATTTTAGCGTTGTTGATTCGTACAAATTTGCGACGAACTCCCCGCACGCGCCCCTAGAATCCGCGGGCTGTGAGGAACTCGTCGAGGACCTTGAGCCCCTCCGGCTGGTGGTCCACGCACATGCGCAGCCACTCGCCGATCTTGTTCTTAGGGTTGCGGACACTTGACGGCTCGTCCAAATCCACATCCTTGCTAAACAGCGCTTCATAGATTGGGCGGCGCTGCTCGTCGCTCTCCGTTCCGATCTTCACCGCAAGCTTGATCGGCGTGTCCCCGTGGCTTTCGCGGTAGTTCACGTCCGCGCCGGCATCGACGAGCCGCTGCACGAGAGCCGCGTCACCGTCGCCGAGACCGTCGTGGCTGAGCAGCAGCGTCAACGTGTTCTGCCCGTAATCCACCACCGTCGCATCGGCGCCGCGGTCCAGCATGTCGTTGCTGATCTTTTCGCGTGCCTCCGGGTCGCGGTTAATCAGCCCGGCGCACAGCATCTCCGTGGCGTCGTTCGCTTCCGGGTCGTAGACCTCCAGAAACTCCTCGTAGGTACCGTTTTGGGCGGCATACAGCGGGCTTGCCATGGTTTTCTCTCCCTCGCTAATAACCTGTTGCTTTCAAGAACTCGTCGAGGACATAGAGCTTTTCCGGACGGTCGTCGGCGTTCATGCGCAGCCACTCACCGATGCTCATGACTAGCTCGTGTGCGTTGGACGGAAGATCCAGATCCAGCTCTTCTGCTCCAAACAGGGCCTGATAGAGCGGTCGACGCTGCTCGTCGTCGTCCACACGGATCTCGATCGCCAGCTGCAGGACCAAGGATCCCCGGCGTTCGCGGTAGTTCACGTCGGCGCCGCCGTCGACAAGCCTCTGCGCGAGAGCAGCATCACCAGACCCCAGGTGGCGGTGCCTGCCAAGCAGTACTGTCAGCGCGTTCTGCCCGTATTCGACTCTCGACGCATCCGCGCCCCGGTCCAACATGTCGTTGCAGATCGCGGCGCGGGTTTCCGGATCCTTGTTGGTAAGGCCGTTAAACAACATGTCCGTCGGGTCATTCACCTCTGGGTCGAACACCTCGAGAAACTCCTCGTAGGTGCCCTTCTTCGCCGTGTACGTCGGGCTTGCCATGGGAATCTCCTAATAGCCTCTGGCCTTGAGAAACTCGTCCAAGACGTCGAGTTTGCCGGGGCGCCCGTCCACGTTCATGCGCAGCCACTTCCCGATCGAGTTCTTTCGGGTGCGCAGGTTCGTCGGCTCGTCCAAATCCACGTCCGCGGCGAACAGTGCCTCGTACAGGGGGCGGCGCTGTTCGTCGTCGTCAACGCGGACGCGAATTGCCAGCCGTATGGGCACATCGCCGCCGCTGTTTCGGAAGTCCACGTCGGCGCCGCCGTCGATAAGCCGCTGCGCCAGTGCAGGGTCGCCGTCAGCGAGCCGGTCGTGGCTCAGCAGCAGCGTCAACGTGTTCTGCCCGTAATCCACGACCGTGGCATCCGCGCCGCGGTCCAGCATGTCATTGCTGATCTTTTCGCGTGCCTCAGGGTCGCGGTTGATCAGCCCGGCGCACAGCATCTCCGTGGCATCGTGCGCTTCCGGGTCGTAGACCTCCAGAAACTCCTCGTAGGTTCCGTTTTGGGCGACATACAGCGGGCTAGCCATTGGTGCTCCTCGGTGTGGGACGCAGGTCACATCGGGTTACGCGCCCCACAATATGCGCGAATGCCTGGCCCGTCACGGTCTCCCAGGAAACTAGTAGCCTGGCGGCCATGGAAATCAACGACATGCTCGCCCCGAAGCCCATCGAGCTGCCCGCCGACCCAGCCGCGGGCAAGGATTTGCTTGCAGACGACACCGCGCTCGCCCACCCCGACTCCCCCGCCGTCTGGGCCGCCCGCGCGGAACGCGAACTGAGTGTCGGCGACAAGCTCATCGCCTACGCGTACGCCCGCACCGGCTACCACCGTTCCCTGGACCGCCTGCGCGCCAACGGTTGGAAGGGCTGGGGCCCGGTCCCCGCCTCCCACGAGCCGAACCAGGGCGTGTTGAAGGCCATTGCGATGTTGGCAGTAACCTCACAGGCTATCGGTGACCAGGCAGAATACGACCGTTGCCACCAGATGCTTTCCGACGCCGACCCGCAAAGCGTGGAAAAGCTTTTACCCTAACGAGGTATGACGCGAATCAACCAAGCGACCAAGCTACTCATTGCAGTTCCGACGGCGCTCGCGATTGCGTCGTGCAGCGCCACGGAGGACACAACAGCTGACACAGCTGCGGGAACCGGCGGGAAGGCGCCCACTGTCACCGCGTCCATCGGCGGTGCCGGGGCGGACACGGCCGCTCAAGGTGCGGACCTCCCCGAAACGGTGACTCAAGAAAAGACCGTCACCGAAGCGGCCGCGCAGCCACCGGCCGGCGAGGCCGCTGCCCCGCCAGCCCCCGCCCCCGCCCCGGAGGGCGACAACTGCGCCAGCCTGCCCACCGATCCGCGCCAGCAGTACGCCACCGGCACAGCCCCGGGCCGCATGCCGGCGGCTGACAGCCAGTCGGACATGAACTACTGGATCGAGAACATCGAGAACCACTACGATCCGTGCGCGCCGATCAGCTGGATCACGTTCCGCGGCTCACTCGGCGACGGGGATCGCCCGGCAGGCACCGGCGCCTCCATCAGCGACGGCCTCGCGCTCTACGTCAACGGCCAGCCCGCAGGCGACATGCGGCTATTCACAGAGGTTGAGAGCATCGAATTGCTTAACGACGGCCAGCTCCGCCTCTCCTGGGGTGAACGCGGAGAAGCCACCGCGGCAGGTATTACCGACCACTACACCGTGGACCTCACGGCACAAGGCGACGCTGTGCAGCCCGTCGCTGGCGACGTCGAGCAGTTCAACCGGTTCTGGAACCAGTCCGGTTACTTGCTCAACTAATCGCCGGATCGTCTAGCACCGCAACGAATACTGCTAGACGATCCCGCACCCGGCAATCTATTTCCCCAGCTGATGTTGGAGATGGGTGCCAATAAGAAACGGATCGTCTAGCAGGCCATTGTGTCTGCTAGACGATCCGTTGCGAACGGGCGGAGTGCTCGTCGAGAAGCGAAATGCTCTTAGGCGTGCTTCTCCTCGACGCGCTTGATGGCCTCCTCGGCCACCTTCTCCTGGATGCCCATGTCCAGCTCGGAGGTGAAGCCGACGCAGGAGCAGTTGATCTCGCCGAGGACGTAGGTGTCCTCGCCGGTCTCGTCGTCGTCGGCGAGCATGAAGTCCGCGGTCCAGATCAGCGGGATGTTGTCGCCGCCGAGGTTCTCAGCGATGACCGGGCGGGCCTCGGCGAACATGTCGACGAGCTCCTGCCACTCCTCCGGCTTCTGGTAGGTGTACTTCGCGCCGGAGAACAGGGTCGCGGAAAACGCGTCGCCGCCCTCAGCCGGCTTCTTGTGCACGACGAAGACCGGGTGCGGGCCGACCAGCAGGATGCGGATCTCACCCTCGACGATGCGCGGCATGAAGCGCATGTCCACGAGCATGCCGTTATCGCCGACGATGTACTGGTCGCAGAAGTCCATGAATTCGCCCAGCTCGCGGTCCTCGGTGTGGTTGTCCACGGCCTCGGTGCACTTGAGCTTGGTGTCCAGCGGCAGGGCGGTGCCCGGCTCGACGGACTCGGCCAGGGACTCGTCGGCAAGGCGCACGCGCCAGATGCCGGAGCCGGTGGAGCCGCGGTTCTGCTTGAGCACGCGCTCGCCGTAGGACAGGGACGTCGGGAAGGTGTTGTGGAACTCCTCCACGTCGTAGTACGCGGCGGTGTCCTCCGGCACAAGGTCAGTCTTGTTCAGCTTGACCAGGGCGTCCTTGGCGCCGTAGGAGACCATCTCCTCCGGGGTGGACATGCCCACCAGGCCGGCCTCGGACAGGCGGGTGAGCAGGTCGAAGTAGCCCTTCTCGCCGCCCGGGATGTTGCCCGGGTTCACGCGGGAGATGTAGGCGTCGAAGTTCTCGGAGACGTAGGTGAACAGGTCGTCCGCCCACTCCGGGCGGAAGTAGACGACCTCGGAGTGCCAGCCCTTTTCCTTGATGGCGTTCACGATGGGCATGGTGTCCTTGCGGTGGCCGTCGAAGGACTTGTCGGAGCCGCCTTCGACCTCGAAGACAACAATCGCCTTGTGCACGGTTGGTCCCTTTCATGGTTCATGCCCCGCTTCACGCTCACGCAGGAGCCGTCGGGGCAGGTCAGATTGCTAGAACAAACTGGCCGCGACCTGTATGTTCCTGACTTGACTTTAACCCGCGGCAGTGAGTTCCACCGGGCGAGCGATTTGATAGTGTGCAAGTTCACACCACCGTGTTTTCTGGCCGAACGCGTCAAGCGCGCTGCATTCGTTTCTGTATCGTTGACGGTGGTTTTGCACACTGGTGTTGCACACCGCACACGAGCGAGAAGAAAGGTTGCCGCCATGGGCATCGAGCTCGACGACACCCCGCAGTTCCAGCAGTACGCGCACCCGGAGAAGTTCGTTTCCGCGGCGTGGCTGTCCGCCCGCCTGGGCGTGCCGGGTTTGAAGGTCGTGGAAAGCGATGAGGACGCGTTCCTCTACGACATCGGCCACATCCCCGGTGCGGTGCGCATTGACTGGAAGCGGGATTTGAACGACCCGCTGGTGCGCGACTTCATCGACGGCGAGGCGTTTGCGGAGCTGATGCGCTCGCGCGGCATCAACCGCGACGACACTGTGGTGGTCTACGGCGACTCGTCCAACTGGTGGGCGGCCTACACCGCGTGGGTGTTCGAGCTGTTCGGCCACCCGGACGTGCGGCTTCTCGACGGCGGCCGCGACGCGTGGATGGGCGAAGAGCGCGACACTTCCTTTGTGGTGCCGGACTACCCGCGATCGGACTACCCGGTGGTTCAGCGCCAGGATGCGCCCTTCCGCGCGTTTGCTTCGGAGTTGCTGGAGCGCACGCCCGCGCAGCTTATCGACGCCCGGCCGGCCCCGTTCTACCTGGGCGAAGACCCGAATCCGGGGCCTTCCTCCGCACCGTCGCTGCGCCAGGGCCACATCCCCAGCGCGGTGAATGTGCCGTGGGGCCGCTCGGTGTTCCCCAACGCGCGCTTCCGCTCGTTGGAGGACATTCAGGCGATCTACGCCGACTTCGACAAGGACGCCGAGACGGTGGTGTACTGCCAGCTCGGCGAGAGCTCCTCGCACACGTGGTACGTGCTCAAGCACATCTTGGGCTTTACCAACGTCGCTCTCTACGACGGCTCCTGGGCCGAGTGGGGCAACATGGTGCGCATGCCTGTGGCCAAGGGCGACGCGCCCGAAAACGAAGCAGATTAAGCACGCCGGCGCGGTGGCGCTGTAACATGGTTCGACGTTTGTCCGACGTTTCTAACGGTGTGTTTTTCCGATTGTTAAGGACGGGATTGCTTCGTGCCTACCACTGCAGCGACTACTGACCTGCCGAACAGCGTGACCAAGGTGCTGGTGGCCAACCGCGGCGAGATCGCCGTGCGCGTCATCCGCGCGTGTGTGGACGAGGGCATCGCGTCTGTCGCCGTGTACGCCGAGCCGGACGCGGACGCGCCGTTCGTCCAACTCGCCGACGAGGCCTTCGCCCTCGGCGGGGAGACCGCGGCCGAGAGCTACCTGGACATGGACAAGGTCATCGCCGCGGCGGAGAAGTCCGGCGCGGACGCGATCCACCCGGGCTACGGCTTCCTGTCGGAGAACGCGGAGTTCGCGCAGAAGGTCATCGACGCAGGCCTGACCTGGATCGGCCCCTCCCCCGAGGCCATTGCCGCGCTTGGCGACAAGGTCACCGCCCGCCACATCGCCGAGGCCGCGCAGGCCCCGATGGCGCCGGGCACGAAGAACCCGGTTGCCGGCGCCGACGAGGTAGTCGCCTTCGCTGAAGAACACGGCCTGCCCGTGGCAATCAAGGCGGCGTTCGGCGGCGGCGGCCGCGGCATGAAGGTGGCCTACACGCTCGAGGAGGTCCCGGAGCTGTACGAGTCCGCCACCCGCGAGGCCACTGCCGCGTTCGGCCGCGGCGAGTGCTTCGTGGAGCGCTACCTGGATAAGGCCCGCCACGTGGAAGCGCAGGTGCTGGCGGACCAGCACGGCAACGTGGTGGTCGTGGGCACGCGCGACTGCTCCCTGCAGCGCCGTTTTCAAAAGCTTGTGGAGGAGGCCCCGGCGCCGTTCCTCACCGACGAGCAGCGCAAGCGCATCCACACGTCTGCAAAGGCCATCTGCCGCGAGGCCGGCTACTTCGGCGCGGGCACCGTGGAGTACCTGGTCGGCTCCGACGGCCTGATCTCCTTCCTGGAGGTCAACACCCGCCTGCAGGTGGAGCACCCCGTCACCGAGGCCACCACCGGCATCGACCTGGTGCGAGAGCAATTCCGCATCGCCCGCGGGGAGCAGTTGCTTTTCGACGCCGACCCGGTCCCCCACGGCCACGCCATCGAGTTTCGCATCAACGGCGAGGACGCGTCGGCGAACTTCATGCCGGCACCGGGCACCATCACCGCCTACGCCGAGCCGGCCGGCCCGGGCGTGCGCGTGGATTCCGGCGTGCGCGCAGGATCCGTGGTGGGCGGCCAGTTCGACTCGATGCTGGCCAAGCTGATCGTCACCGGTGCCACCCGCCAGGAGGCGATCGAGCGCGCCCGTCGCGCCCTCGGCGAGTACGTCGTGGCCGGCTTCCCCACCGTGATCCCGTTCCACCAGGCCATCCTGGACAACCCAGCGTTTGTCGGCGACGAGGACGGCTTCGGCGTCTACACCCGCTGGATCGAGGAGGAGTGGGACGGCGAGCTTCCCACCACCCCGGCAACCGACGAGGACGCGGATACCGAGGCGCCTTCTCGCCGCACCTTCGCGGTGGAGATCGACGGCCGCCGCATCGAGGTCGCCCTGCCCGAGGAACTCGTCGCGGCAGGCCCCGCCAAGCGCAAGCCGAAGAAGCGCCGGGCGGGCAAGGCAGCCGTCTCCGGCGACGCCGTCGCCTCCCCCATGCAGGCCAGCGTGATCAAGGTCAACGTGGAGGAAGGCGAGGAGGTCGCCGAGGGCGACGTGCTGGTCGTGCTGGAAGCGATGAAGATGGAAAACCCGGTCAAGGCCCACAAGGCGGGCGCCGTGACCGGCCTGGCCGTCGAGGTTGGCGGCCAGGTGAACAAGGGCGCCGTATTAATGGAGCTGAAGTAGCCCTTCCGCTAGGAACCCCAACCCTGCATGATCCGCAGCGCGGGCTCGCGGTACTGCGGTGGCAGCGCACCGACGATTTGCGGCAGCGCGAACAGCACCCCGGCGAGGGCGACTAGCACGATCGCGGTGATCCCCACCGCGCTCATATCCGAGCTGCCGCCGTTACTGACCCGCTCCGGCTTGCCGCCCGGCGCCGCGGTTTCGTGCACCACCGGCGTTGAGATGCGCTTCGCCTGCGCCAGCAGCTCCAGTTCTTCTTCTGGGCTGACCTGCGGGCCGTTGTCCGGCACGGAGCTGCGGTTGAGCCGGCCTTCCTCCCCCTTGCTGCCCACCGCCAGGCTCACGCCGGTGTAGACGGACAAAAAGCCCTTGCCCTCCACCCACACCGGGCCTCCGGAATCGCCGGGTTTGCCGGACGGGCCGTCCCAGTAGAGGTTGTTGCCGATGGCGCCCGCGAAGCTGCCGCACGTCGTCTTCTTGCTGGTGCCGCCGTACACGCACACCGGGTCGCCTGAGCGCATCAGCGACGGCGCCACCACCTCCTCGCCGGTTATGCCGTTTTTGCCCAGCTTCACGCCGTCTGCCCAGCGGATCACGCCCCAGTCGTTGGCGGTGCCCTCGTCCGCGTTCATCGCCGACGACGGGTGGAATGTGCCGGAGGCGCGGAACCCCTCCCCCGCCACGATGGCGCGGTCGCCCTCCTCGCCGCAGTGCCCGGCGGTGTAGCTGACGTTTTGGCCCCGGTCGTTGAACGCGATGGTGCAGCGTCCTTTGCCCACTACGTCCACCACATCGCCCTGGTTGACCACGGGGGTGGCGACGGGTGGGGCGTCGTTGACCACGGGCGCTGCCACGGCGAATGCGGGGGTAGCGGCGAGGGCCAGGGCGGTGGACGTCGATAGGCAAATGCGTCGAAGCATGGCAAAAGATTAACGTGGAGCGCATGGATTACACACCTGAGTTCCAACTGCGCGAGGCCACAGAGTCCGACCGCACCTATCTGCGACGGCTGAATTACCTCGCCGACGTCTTCGGCGACGAGGCGGGCACTATCGGCCACAGCGAGCGCGAAGGCGCCGAAACCTATGTGGGTCAGTGGGACCCGGAACGCGAAAGCGGCATCGTCGCATTCGACCAGTTCGACGTTCCTGCAGGTGGCGTGTGGTTGCGGTATTGGCAGTCGCCTGACGACGGGCACGCGAACCTCGCCCCCAACATCCCCGAAATCGCCATCGCGGTGGAAAACCGCTACGCCGGAAACCGGCTGGCGGTGCGGCTTTTGCAGGCCGCGGTGGAGCTGGCCAAGCGCCAGGGCGCGCCGAAGGTGGCGCTGTGGGTGGACCCGGACAACGACCGGGCGCGCCACCGCTACGAGAAGTTCGGCTTCAAAGACGTCGAGGGCGAAGACGACGTGATGGTCGTCGACGTGGAGGACTTCACCGCGTAGGCCGGTGTCGCCGGTGCTCGAGCGCGCCTCGGCACACCAAAGCAAACACCGCGCGGCCGTTCAACGGTCCGCGCGGTGCTTACTGCTGCCCCGTTAGGCGATAACCACCACGAGGTCGCCGCCTTCCACCTTGGTCGGCTGGGTGAACGCGATGCGCTCGATCTTGCCGTCCTTGGTGGCGGAGATCGCGGCTTCCATCTTCATGGCCTCGATGGTTGCCACCGGGTCACCGGCCTTGACCTCGTCGCCTTCCTTGACGGTCACGGTCACGGCACCGGCGAACGGCGCTGCCACGTGGCCCGGGTTGGAGGAGTCGGCCTTTTCCACCTCGGCGACGGAGGACTCGGCGGACTCGTCGCGCACGGTGATCGGGCGGACCTGGCCGTTGACGGTGAGGATGACCTGGCGCATGCCCTTCTCGTCCGGCTCGCCCACGGCGTCGAGGCTGACCACCAGCGGCGGGCGGTTCTCGTCGATCTCGCCGTACCAGATCATGGTCTCCTCGCCCTCTTCGAGGCCGTAGAAGAACGCCTTGTCGCCGAGCTGGTCGGTGATGCCGTAGGTGCGCAAGTGCTCCTGGTATTCGGCGTACTGCTTCGGGAAGAGCAGCTTGTCCAGGGCGGCGCGGCGGGTGTCGTGGTCCTCGGACTGGAGGTCGGCGGCGAGCTCCTCCGGCACCTTCACGGTGTGGTCGACCTCGCTGCGGTTTTCCAGCGCCTTGTCGCGCAGCAGCGGCCAGCCGCCCGGAGGCGTGCCCAGCTCACCCTGCAGGAAGCCGATGACGGATTCCGGGATGTCGTACTTGCGCGGGTTTTCGGCGAACTCCTGCGGGCTGACACCCTGGCCCACCAGCTGCAGCGCCAGGTCGCCGACGACCTTGGAGGACGGGGTGACCTTGGTCGGGCGGCCGAGGATCTCGTTGACACCGGCGTAGTAGTCCTCGATGAGCTCGAAGCGGCCCTCCAGGCCCAACGCCTTGGCCTGTGTGCGCAGGTTGGACAGCTGGCCGCCCGGGATTTCGTGCTTGTACACGCGGCCGGTCGGTCCTGGGATGCCGGATTCGAACGGGGCGTAGACCTGGCGCACGGCCTCCCAGTAGGGCTCCATGTCGAAGACGGCCTGCAGGTCGATGCCGGTGTCGCGCTCCGTCTCGGCGAACGCGGCGACGAGCGCGGACATGGACGGCTGGGAGGTGGTGCCCGCCAGCGGCGCAGATGCCACGTCGACCACGTCGGCGCCGGCGTTTGCGGCCGCCAGGTAGGTGGCCAGCTGGCCGCCCGCGGTGTCGTGGGTGTGCACGTGCACCGGCAGGTCGAAGCGCTCGCGCAGGGCGGTGACCAGCTTGGCGGCGGCTGCCGGGCGCATCAAGCCCGCCATGTCCTTAATGGCCAGAACGTGGGCGCCAGCGTCCACGATTTCCTCGGCCAGCTTGAGGTAGTAGTCCAGGGTGTACAGATCCTCGTTCGGATCCATCAGGTTGCCGGAGTAGGCCATGGCCACCTCGGCGACGGTGGTGTTGGTCTCCAGCACCGCGTCGATGGCGGGGCGCATCTGGGAGACGTCGTTCAGCGCGTCGAAGATGCGGAAGATGTCGATGCCGGAGGTGGCGGCCTCGCGCACGAACGCCTTGGTCACGGAGTCCGGGTACGGGGTGTAGCCCACGGTGTTGCGGCCGCGCAGCAGCATCTGGATGTTCACGTTCGGCATTGCCTCGCGCAGCTCGTCCAGGCGCATCCAGGGCGACTCGTGGAGGAAGCGCATGCCCACGTCGTAGGTGGCGCCGCCCCAGGCCTCGACGGAGGTCAGCTCCGGGGTGAGGTGGCCGACGTGCTTCGCCGCCGCGACCAGGGTGTTGGTGCGGATGCGGGTGGCCAGAAGCGACTGGTGCGCGTCGCGGAAGGTGGTTTCGGTAACCCCCAGCGCGGTCTGGTTGCGCAGCTTCTCCGCCCACTTTTTCGGGCCGAGCTCGAGCAGCTCGTCGCGGGAGCCGCGCGGCAGGTCGCCGTATTTGGCTTCCGGCAGCTTCTTGGACGGGCGGATGTTGGTCGGGCGCGGGCCGTTGGGCTGGTTCACCGTCACGGACGCGAGGTAGTTGAGGATCTTGCCGGCGTCGTCGGCGGCCGCCGGGGCCTCAAGCAGGTTCGGGTGGTCCGCGATGAAGCCGGTGTTGATGCGCTCGTAGCGGAACTCCGGCTCGGACAGCAGGGCACGCAGGAAGCCGATGTTGGTGGACAGGCCGTTGATGGTGAACTCGTTCAGGGCGCGTAGCGCGCGGTCCACCGCCACCTGGAAGTTGCGGCCTCGGCAGGTCATCTTCACCAGCAGCGAGTCGAAGTTCGGGGTGATGGTGGTGCCGACGGCCACGTTGCCGTCGAGACGCACACCCGCACCGCCCGGCGACGCGTAGCCGGTGACCACGCCGGAGTCGGGCCTAAAGCCGTTGGCGGGGTCCTCGGTGGTGATGCGGCACTGCAGGGCGGCGCCGTTGACCTCAATGAGGTCCTGGGTGAGGTGGAGCTGCTCCAGCTTCGCGCCGGCGGCGATGTACATCTGGTTTTTCACGATGTCGATGCCGGTGACTTCCTCGGTCACGGTGTGCTCGACCTGCACGCGCGGGTTCATCTCGATGAACACGTGGTTGCCGGATTCGTCCACGAGGAACTCTACGGTGCCGGCGCCTTCGTAGTTGATCTCCTTGCAGAAGTTCACCGCGTCCTGGCAGATGCGCTGGCGCTGCTCTTCGGTGATGTGCTGCGCGGGGGCGATCTCCACGACCTTCTGGTGGCGGCGCTGCACGGAGCAGTCGCGCTCAAACAGGTGCACGACGTTGCCGTGGGAGTCCGCCATGATCTGCACCTCGATGTGCTGCGGGCGGATCACGGCGCGCTCGATGTAGACGTTCGGGTCGCCGAACGCGGCCTCCGCTTCGCGGGAGGCTTCAGCAGCAAGCTTCTCGACGTCCTCCGGTCGCTCAATAAAGCGCATACCGCGTCCGCCGCCACCTGCGACTGCCTTGACGAAGACGGGGAACTCGAAGTCCTTGGCGTATTCCGCCAGCTGCTTCGGGTCGTCGGAAGGCTCGGAGTCCTTCAGCACCGGCAGGCCGGCGCGCTCCGCGGCCTGGACGGCGGCGGACTTGTCGCCCGTCAGATCCAGCGTTTCCGGGGAGGGGCCGATGAACTTAATGCCGTTGTCGCGGCAGGCTCGCGCCAGGTCGGCGCGCTCGGAGAGGAACCCGTAGCCTGGGTAAATCGCGTCCGCGCCGGTTTCCTTCGCGGCGCGGATGATCTCGTCGATGTCCAGGTAGGACTTCACCGGCTGGCCCGGCTCGCCAATCTGGACGGCCTCGTCCGCGAACGGGCGGTGGAAGGAGTTGCGGTCCTCGCGGGGGTACACGGCGACGGTCTTCGCGCCGGTCTCGAATGCTGCACGGAAGGCGCGGACGGCGATTTCGCCGCGGTTGGCCACCAGGATCTTGCTGAAGGCGGGCAGGTCGTGAAGCGGGAGGTTATCCGGGTTCATCGGTTTCCTTTCACAAAGGAAGTTCTTGCGGTCATACGGATAAGACAAGTTTAATACAGATCACATCATTTTCGGGGCACTTTGGGGGACGGCGTGGGGGTGGAAAAACGCGGGCCGTCGACAAGCGACTGCCCGCGTTTCGGGGGTAAAGGCGATTTAGCGCTCGATGTGGCGCTCCTCCGGCCCGTTGTAGGCGGACAGCGGGCGGATCAGCGAGTTGTTCTCAAACTGCTCGATGATGTGCGCGGTCCAGCCGGTGATACGCGACATCACGAACAGCGGGGTAAAGAACTCGATGTCGAAGCCGAGGATGTAGTACGCCGGGCCCGACGGGAAGTCCAGGTTCGGGCGGATGTTGATGGAGGTGTTTTCGTACATGGTCTTGGCCATGATGTCGTACACCTCCACCCACTTCTGGGCATCCTTTTCCGGGTGCTCCGCGGCCAGCTTCTTAAATGCAGCTTCCATGGTGGGCACGCGCGAGTCGCCCTTCTTGTACACGCGGTGGCCGAAGCCCATGACAAGCTCCTTGTTCTTCAGCTTGTCCAGGCACCACTGCTCCGCCTTGGCCGGGTCACCGATTTCCTCCATATGGTGCATGACGAACTCGTTGGCGCCGCCGTGCAGCGGGCCCTTGAGCGCGCCGATGCCGCCGGTGATGGCGGACCAGCCGTCCGACATGGTCGAGGCGATGGTGCGGGCGGTGAAGGTGGAGGCGTTAAACGAGTGCTCCGCGTAGAGGATCATCGTCTTCTCAAACGCCTCGATGTCGGACGGGATGTTCGCCGGCGAGTTCTCCTCGTCGCCGAAGACCATCCAGAGGAAGTTCTCGGAAAAGCCCTTCTCCTTGCTCGGCGCGATGTAGTCCTTGCCCTGGCGGCGGCGGATGTCCGTGGCCACGATGGTGGGCAGCTTGGCTAACAGCTTGCGGCCGATGCCGCGCAGGTGGTCGGAATCCGGGGTGAATTTCTCGGCGTCCTCCGCGCCCAGGTAGGACACAGCGGTGCGCAGCACGTCCATCGGGTGGCAGTCCTTGGGCATGAAGTTGATCACCTGGATCAGCTTCTCGTCGATGTCGCGGTTTTCCATGCAGCCGCCGCGGAACTCCGCCAGCTGCTCGTCGTTGGGCAGCTCGCCGTTCCACAGCAGGTAGGCCACTTCCTCGAAGGTGCAGTGCTCTGCCAGCTCCTGGACCGGGTAGCCGCGGTAGAGCAGCGAGTTGGTCTCCGGGTTCACTTTGGACACGGCGGTGTAGTCTGCGACGACGCCGTTGAGGCCCTTGCGGATGTCTTGCTCGGTCATGATGGATCTCTCCTTTTGGGGTTGGGGGTGGGTGGGGCCTACTTCTCAAAGGTGGAGCTGTAGGTGTCCTTGGAGTAGGTGAAGACGGACTGGTCGAACTGGTTGTACTCGTCGTAGCGGACCAGCTCGTAGAGCCGGGAGCGGTGCTGCATCTTGTCCAGCCACGGCACCTGGGTGCCGGTTTCGGCCATGTCGCGCAGCATCGCCTCGGTCTGGCCCATCGCGATGCGGAAGGTGGTCACCGGCCAGATCACGGCGTTGTAACCGAGGTCTTCGAGCTGCTTGGCGCTGAGCAGCTCGGTTTTGCCGAACTCGGTCATATTCGCCAGCAGGGGCGTATCGACGGCCTCACGGAACTTGGCAAAGTCCGCCTCGGAATAAAGCGCCTCAGTGAAGATGAGGTCGGCGCCGGCGTCCGCGTAGGCCTTGGCGCGCTCGATGGCCTCGTCGATGCCTTCGATGCCGGCGGCGTCGGTGCGCGCGCAGATGACAAAGTCGTCGTCCTGGCGCTCGCGCACCGCGGCGGTGATGCGGCGCACCATCAGGTCGGTGGGCACGACTTCCTTGCCGTCGAGGTGGCCGCAGCGCTTCGGGTTGACCTGGTCTTCCAGGTGCAGCGCCGCCAGGCCCGCGGCTTCGAACTCGGCGACGGTGCGGGCGGCGGACATGGGTTCGCCGAAGCCGGTGTCGGCGTCGATGAGCACGGGCAGGTTGGTGGCGCGGGCGATTTGGCCGCCTCGGTTGGCCACTTCGGACAGGGTGGTCAGGCCGATGTCCGGCAGGCCGAGGTCGTTGGCCACCACGGCGCCGGAGACGTAGACGCCGGAAAAAGCGCCGATGTCTTCGATAAGGCGTGCCGTCAGCGGGTTGAAGGCTCCGGGCAGGGTCGTAATCGTTGCGTCGGTAAGCGACGCGCGCAGTGCCTTGCGGCGCTCGTTCGGGGTCTTTTCGGGGGCGAACATTAGAAGATGCCTCCCGGGATTTCCTCGGCGGCGGCGCGGGTGGCGTCGCTGACGCGGATGTTCAGCTCGCTCAGGTCGGTGAGGTTTTCCAGGTCCTGCACCGCTGCGAGGAAGCGGTCCTGCTCCTGCTTATCGACGATGCCTTCGGCCAACGTCCGGAACTTGGCAATGTAGTTCTCGCGGACGAACGGGCGTGCGCCGTATGGGTGGGCGTCCGCGACAGCCATCTCGTCCTCGATGACGGTGCCGTCTTGGAAGGTGATCACGGCGCGTGCGCCGAAGGCCTTCTCGTCCGGGTCGGTTGAGTGGTAGCGGCGGGTCCACTCCTCGTCCTCCACGGTGGAGACCTTGTGCCACAGTTCGACGGTCTCCGGGCGGTTCGCCCGCTCCGGGGTGTAGGAGTCCACGTGGTGCCAGCCGCCGTCTTCAAGCGCGACTGCGAACATGTACATGATCGAGTGGTCCAGCGTCTCGCGGGAGGCGGCCGGGTCCATCTTCTGCGGGTCGTTCGCGCCGGTGCCGATGACGTAGTGGGTGTGATGCGAGGTGTGCAGCACGATGGACTCGATCTCGGCGGTGGTCTTGCCGGCGTCCGCGATGGTCTGCTTCATGCGGCGGGCCAGGTCGATCGGGGCCTGCGCCTGGTACTCGGCGGAGTGCTCCTTGGTGTAGGTGTCCAAGATGGCGCGCTTTTCCTCGCCGTCCGCTGGCAGGGGCACGGTGTAGGTGCGCTCCGGGGAGTGCAGCATCCAGGCGATGAACCCGTCCTCGCCTTCCCAGATCGGGGCGGGCGCGCCCTCGCCGCGCATGGCGCGGTCCACGGCCTCGATGGCCATCTTGCCGGCGAATGCCGGCGCGGAGGCCTTCCAGGAGGAGATCAGGCCCTTGCGGGACTGGCGGGTGGCGGTGGTGGTGTGCAGCGCCTGGCCCACGGCCTGGTAGATGGTGTCCACGTCCAGGCCGAGCATGGTGCCAATGCCTGCGGCTGCCGACGGGCCGAGGTGGGCCACGTGGTCGATCTTGAACTCGTGGAGGCAGATGCCCTTGACCAGGTTGACCTGGATTTCGTAGCCGGTGGCGATGCCGCGGATCAGGGCCTTGCCGTCCAGGCCCTTGTGCTGGGCGACGGCGAGGATCGGCGGGATGTTGTCGCCCGGGTGGGAGTACTCGGCGGCGAGGAAGGTGTCGTGGTAGTCCAGCTCGCGCACGGCGGTGCCGTTGGCGAAGGCGACCCACTCGGCGGAGTAGGTGCCGTCCTCGCCGAAGACGAGCGCGCCGTTGTTGTCGGCGGGGTGCGCCTTGGCCATTTCGCGGGCCACGGCGACGGGGCGGCGGTTGTAGGAGGCGACGGCGACGGAGGCGTTGTCGATGATGCGGTTGATGATCATCTCGCGGGTGTCTTCCGGCACCTCAACCGGGTCGACTGCGACCTTGGCGATCTTGTAAGCCAGATGCTCTTCGATGGGAAAGTCCTCGGCGGACTTATGGGTGCGTACTTCGTGGTTGATCATGCGTGAGGCTCCTTCAAATACCGACCGTGATGGTGTGCCTCATACTAAGACCGAAAATGTGTTGCGGGTCATAGTCTTTTGTGTGTATTCTTGCGTCCAAAAGCGAGCAATATTGCAAAGTGTTGTAAGTCAGCAGCACAACGGCGCAATTGGAGAGGAAAGGCGGCTATGGCGAAGCTCTACGCGGGGGGACAAATACACACGCTGCGCACCACTCGCGGCCTCACGCAAGCCGAGATGGCCAAGGCGCTCGAGCTCTCCCCCAGCTATCTCAACCAGCTGGAAAACAACCAGCGCCCCCTGACCGCCAGCGTGCTCGTGCAGCTGACCGCCGCCTTCGGGGTGGACGCGGCGTACTTCTCCGGCGCGGCCGAGCGCGCCGCCGCCGCGGACTTGGCGGAGCTCATCCCCGACACCCCCGAACACGAGCTCGCCGCCTTCGCCCGCGCCTACCCGGCCATCGCGGACAAGGTGCGCGGCATCCCTGCTCGGCTGGAGGGCAGCTCCCCCAACCCGTACGAGGCCACGCGCAACTTCTTCCAGGACCACGGCAATTACTTCCACACACTGGACACAGCCGCGGAGTCGCTGGCGGAGCACCTCGGCGGCCGCCAGATGCGCTTAACGCGCCTGGCCGCGGCGCTGGATAGGGACTTCGGCTACCCGGTGCGCTTCAACCAGGACGTTCGGGGGCGAAGTGCCGTCGATAGGCAGCCCCGCGAAATCCGCCTGCGGGCTGGGCTGACTGAAGCGCAACAGTGCTTCGAGCTCGCCTACCACTACGGCACGCTCGCGCACGACCGGGAGATCCAAGAGCTCACATCGCCTATCGACGACCCTCCGGCCCGCAACGTCACCACCCACGGCTTGGCGCAGTACTACGCCGCCGCCGTGACCATGCCGTACGCGGAAGTGCTCGCCGCGGCGAAGGAGACGCGCTACGACATCGACGTGGTCTCCGCCCGCTTCGGCACCGGCTTCGAATCCACCTGTCAGCGCCTAGGCACCCTGCAGCGGCCCGGCGCGAAGGCGGTGCCGTTCGTGTTCATCCGCACCGACCGCGCGGGCAACGTGTCCAAGCGCCAGGTCACGGCGGGGTTCCACTTCTCGCGCTCGGGCGCGACGTGCCCGCTGTGGGTGGTGCACCGCGCCTTTGAGACGCCGAACCGGGTGACCAGGCAGGTCTCCACCACCCCGGACGGTCGCACGCAGCTGTGGGTGGCGCGGATGGTGCAGGGGCCGGCGGTCGGGTTCGGATTTCCGAGGCGGGAGCACGCGGTGGCGCTGGGCTGCGACGCGGTGCACGCCCACGAGCTGGTCTACGCCGACGGTCTGGACGTGGACCCGGCGTCCGCCACCCCGATCGGGCCCGGGTGCGCCACCTGCCCGCGGACGGAGTGTCCGCAGCGGGCGTTCCCGGAGTACTAGTCCAGAGTTAGAAAGGCAGATTTGGGAGATTTTGGGCTGCAAAGCCCGCTGCCCCACCCAGACCGAACGCCAACAACAAGCCGATAATCCACCCAATCGCGGACCCACTTGAAGATCCATCTCCGCCCGACGCCGTTAGGGTTGCTGTCGTGGTGACAGTTTCCTGAACGGTCTCGGCCGGAGCCGTCACCGTAGTCGTTTCAGCCGGGGCGGTCACCGTAGTCGTCTTGACCGGTGCGGTCACCGTGGTCGTCTCAGCAGGCGCGGTCACCGTAGTCGTCTTGACCGGTGCGGTCACCGTGGTCGTCTCAGCAGGCGCGGTCACCGTAGTCGTCTTGACCGGTGCGGTCACCGTGGTCGTCTTGACCGGTGCCGTCACCGTGATCGTTTCCACAGGGGTTGTGGGTGGAGTTGGAAACTTTCGGTCTACATTGGGAACGGTTGATTTAAGGGAATAGTCTTTTTGAACTTCGCCATACCCAACCAACACCGTCCCTACACCGCTATTCTTGGGCCGACAGGTCAGCAACATCCCCCACCCTGGCTTCATACCGAAACTCAGATCGAACTCGATTTCTTCCCCGGGTGCGATGTAGTCTTGCGAGCCATTTGTCATCCCCCCGACCTGATCTGCAACAGCGCGGCGGAGTCGTGAACTGACGCGGTCAACCTCGGCTTCTGCATCTTCACGACTTGAACTGTCTTGAAGCCAAACGTCATAAGCTGGTTTGACCAAATGTGACGGTCCACCGAATACGTAGCAAAACAATTCAAATTCGGTTGGGTTCACAAAAGTGATGGATTCGCCGGGATTCCCGGCATCAATGCCACGGCCCTCCGTGGAATCATCGGAAATATCGACGAATCCCCAACCCGGTTCAGCTTGCTCAGCGGCTGCACGGTCGCTTATTGACCCGGCTATCAAGATGGCACTCAAACCAGCAGCAAATAAGGTTTTAGACAGCTTCATGCCAACATTATGACACGTAACTCTAACCCTCCGGAGACAAATTCAAGTTCCGGAAGGGATCACAGAGCCAAGTCAACTAGTCCAGATCGGTCTTGGTGACCAGGCGGCGCGCGGCCTCGGTAATGGAGCCGGATAGCGACGGGTAGACCGCCATGGAGCCGGCGAGCTGGCGCACAGTGAGGTTGTTGGCCACGGCGATGGTCAGCGACAGGATCAGCTCGGAGGCGGTGGGCGCGACGATCACGCCGCCGAGCACCTGGCCGGAGCCCTTGCGGGCGAAGATCTTGACAAAGCCGTACTGCAGCGAGCGCATCTTCGCGCGCGGGTTGGTCGCCAGCGGCAGCTTGTAGATGTCGGCGTCGACCTCGCCGTCGCGGATCTGCTGCTCCGTCACGCCGACTGCGGCGATCTCCGGGCGGGTGAACACGGCGTTGCCCACGGTCTTCAGGCGGATCGGGGTGACACCTTCGCCGAGCGCGTGGTCCACGGCGATGCGGCCCTGCTGCGCGGCCACGGACGCCAGCGGCATCAGGTCCGTGCAGTCGCCGGCGGCGTAGATGCCGGCGACGTTGGTGCGGGAGACGCGGTCGACGTGGATGTGGCCGGACGGGGTGACCTCCACGCCGGCGGCCTCCAGGTTGAGCTCGGCGGTGTTCGGGATGGAACCGATGGACATCATCACGTGCGAGCCCTCGATGGCGCGGCCGTCGGTGGTGTGCACGACCACGCCTTCGCCGGTATTTTCCACGCGCTCCACGCGGGCGTCCTTTTCCAGCTGCACGCCGCGGTCCGCCAGCACGTCCTCGAGCACATCGGCGGCGTCGGCGTCGTCGTGAGGCAGAATGCGGTCGCGCGAGGCCACCATGGTCACCTTCACGCCGAGCTCGGCGAACGCGGAGACGAACTCCGCGCCGGTCACGCCGGAGCCGACCACGATCAGGTGGGTGGGCAGGTCCTTCAGGTCGTACATCTGGCGCCAGTTCAGGATGCGTTCGCCGTCCGGCTCCGCGCCCTTGAGCACGCGCGGGCTCGCGCCGACGCTCACGAGCACCATGTTGCAGGTGATGGTCTCCGTCGACCCGTCCGCGGCCTCGACCTCGATGTTGTGGGTGGTGTGGCCCTTCTGCTCGTCCGCAAACCGGGCGCGGCCTTCGATGAAGCGCACGCCGCCCTGCTCAAGCTGGGCGCGGATGTCGTCCGACTGCTTGCCGGCGAGCGACTTCACGCGCTCATTGAGCGCCAGCAGCGACAGCTTCGAATCCCCGAGTGCGTGGCTCAGTCCCATGTCGTCCGCGCGGCGCAGGTCGTTCTTAATGTTCGCGCCCGCAATGAAGCTTTTCGACGGCACGACGTCCTTCCGGATCGCTGAGCCGCCCGCGCCGCTGTCCTCGACAATGGTGATGTCCGCACCGTACTTGGACGCCATCAGCGCAGCCTCGTAGCCGCCCGGGCCTCCACCGATGATGACGATCTTCTTGGACAAAACAGCACTCCTCATGGGTCGGGTGACAGGGAACCAAACTGGGAGACAGTCTACCCAGAGAACTTCTATTCTTCGCCCGGGCGGAAGTACTCCTCCACGATGGAGCCGAACAGGCGCACGCCGACGCCGAGCGCGCGCTCGTCCACGTTTAAATTGCCCTGGTGCAGATCCTGGTAATTGCCCTCCCCGCTCCAGGCGCCAAGGCGCATCATCGCACCAGGCACGTGCTCGAGGTACCAGGAGAAGTCTTCCCCGCCGCTGGATTGCGGGGCGGACACCACCGACTGCGGGTCCACCGCGCGCGCTGCCTCGACGGCCAGCGCTGTCGCGGCATCGTCGTTAAGCACAGGCGGCACCCCACGGATGTAGTCCAGGTGGTAGGTGCAGCCCGTCGGCGCGACAACCAGGTCGATGAGGTCCGTGAGCAGGTCCTCGATCTCGCGCCAGGTGGTGATGTCTGCGGTGCGCAGCGTGCCCTCGATAAGGCCCCGCTTCGGAATCGCGTTGGCGGCGTCGCCCGCCTCCGCATGCCCGAACACCAGCACCGTTCCCGTGCGCGGGTCCACCCGGCGTGACAACAGCCCCGGCAGCTGGGTGATCAGCGCACCCATGGCGTAGACCACGTCCGCGGTCAGTTGCGGGCGCGAAGTGTGCCCGCCGGGGCCGTGGACCTCGATGCGGATTACGTCGGACGCCGAGGTGATCGCACCGGTGCGCACACCGATCTCGCCGACCTTGATGTGCGGCTCGGCGTGCACGGCGTAGATGGCCCCGACGCCCTCGAGCGCGCCCCACTTAATGACGTCCAGGGCGCCGCCGCCCATGACTTCCTCGGCGGGCTGGAAGATGATGCGCACCGGGTGCTCCAGCTCCACCGTGGACAGCGCGCAGGCGAGTGCCAGGGCGACGGAGGTGTGGATGTCGTGGCCGCAGGAGTGGGACACGCTCGGGTTTGAGGACGCGAAGCTCAACCCCGTCTGTTCAGGCACGCGAAGCGCGTCGATGTCCGCCCGAAACGCCAGGCGCTTGCCCTCCGCGGGGCCTAAGTCCACGTACAAGCCGGTGCCCGGGAAACGCACCGGGTGCAAGCCGTAGCTCTCCAGCGTCTCCGCCAGAAAATCGGTGGTGGAGACCTCCTCGTTGGACAGCTCCGGGTGGGAGTGGATGTGGCGGCGCCAGCCGATCACGCGTTCCTGGTTTTCGCTGAACCAGCGATCCACCGCAGCGGCGATACCGGCGTTATCCACGTGCGCTCCCCTTTTTGTCATCTTCGGTTATCGGGTTTTGCTGACAAGAGTGTACGCGCACCTGCCGCAAAGTAGACAAAGCGGTGCGGAAGATGTTGTTCCGGTGGCTCACATGAGACCGACTACACCCAAGAGGCCCGCACGGAGATGGCCGACGAAGGCGTAAACGAAGCGGACGTCGAAGCCGCCACGGGCCGCTAGAACGCCGGCGTACCCTGCGGCGCGCCGCGGCGCAGGTACGTGTCGTGGAACCGGGCGGTGTCCTGCGCGCTGCGCGGCCACTGGAACCTGATCGGCGCCGGGGCATCCACCCCAGACGCCTCAGACATCAGGAAACAGCCCTCGACGTTTTCCGCCGCGCCGGGCAGCAGCGCCGCCGGCGGCACCTGCAGCGCGGAGGCGAGCCGGTAGCACGTGCTCAAGGTGGGGTCGGCCACCTTGGAGTTGTAGTCGTTGCGCTCCAGATTCGAGATCAGCGAGCGCGACACGCCCGCCAGCTCCGCCAGGCGCGTTTGGCTCAGCCCCCGCATGAGCCGGATGGCGCGCACGCGCTCCCCCAGCCCGAGTGCGTAGCTCGCCCAGTGCGATTGCGGCAGTACTTCCCCCATGGTCTTTCCCCCGTTTACGTCGGCGCTCCCCAAAGCGGTCAACCAGTTACGCCACGCAATGTAGCGCGGGATTGACGGCGGCGCTACCGGAGGAACGTCGACAAGCTTAAAGCTCGATGTTGCGCGGGCCGTAGAGACGATCGCCCGCGTCGCCCAGACCAGGGACGATGTAGGCGTCCTCGTTGAGCGACGGGTCGATGGTGGCGGTGACCAGGCGCACCGGTCCGCCGTGGGCCTCCAGCCTGTCTACGCCCGGCTGCGCAGAAACCATGCAAATGCACGTGATGTCGTCCGCGCCGCGCTCAACCAGCAGGTCAATGGCGTGCAGCAACGAGCCGCCGGTGGCCAGCATCGGATCCACCAGGAACACGGGCTGGCCCGACAGGTCCTGCGGCAGGGCCTCCAGGTAGGGCACCGGCTCGTGGGTAGTTTCGTCGCGCGCAAGCCCGATGAAGCCCACCTGCGCGTCCGGGATCATCGACAGCGCCGGGTCGACCATGCCCAGGCCCGCGCGGATGATCGGCACGATGATCGGCGGGGTGGCAAGACGCGCGCCGCGGGCGGTGGCGACGGGGGTTTCGGTGTCGAACTCCTCCACCTCGAGGCCGCGCGCCGCTTCGTAGATGAGCATCGCGCCCAGGTCCGCCAGCGCCGCACGGAACGCCGCGTTGTTGGAGCGCTTGTCGCGCATGATGGTCAGGCGGGACGCGGCAAGGGGGTGGTTGACAACCGTGATATCCATGCGGCTCATGCTAGTTCACTCCGCGGGGCGCGGGAATTTTTTGCGCCCCGAGGGAACCGGGGCGGTGTTTTTCGCGTCCAATGGCCATGACTGTTTTCCACATTGATTCCGCTGCCGTATCCGCCATGACCGAGTCGCTGCGCGATGACGCAGCACGTTTGCAATTGCTTCACGACGTTTCTGTGCCCGCCACCTGGCCCCTCGGCGAATTCAGTGCCGCGGTGAGCGAGTCCATCGCCAAAGCCAACACTGATGCAGAGGCACTGCGCGCCGAGGCCCACCGCATCGCCGAGGCGATGGACCTGGCGGTCGACGCCGCCGCGGCCGTTGACGCCTGCACCTGCCAGAAGCTGGGGGCCACGCTATGAGCTCTCTGAAACTAGATTTCGCTGGCCCCTTAACCAGTGCTGGCCTGGATGCGCACGGCACAGCCAGCATGCTGGCGAAACTGCTGCCCTTCGACATGCCGACGCTGCCGGGGTTTCGTATGCCGGATTTCACGGACTTCGACCCGCTGGCTGCGGTGGCGAACGCCTCCGGCGCTTCCCGGACGGGTGCTGCGGCGGACCTGGCGGACTACCGCGCAACGATCAGCGACGGCGTCGTGCGCGGAGGCGTGCTAATCGGCACCGCGGCCTTCGAGTTAGCCACCATCGGCGCGGAGCTCATCCGCAAAGCCGCTGCGATGCCCGCCATTGCGATCTCACCGGCGAGCCTGCTCGGCGCCGCCGCGTACGTGGCCGGGCTCATCGCCGACGCCATCAGGGACGCAATGCGGGTGCTCAACGCATTGGAGAAGGACCTGCGGCAAGTTGCGGAAACGCTCTCCTCCGCGACCGCTGCGGCTCAAAACCGAATCATGCCCGGCCCCGGCCCTGTAACCGAGAAGGCGCGAGGGGAGCTGCAGCGTCTGGCCTCCCTGGTTGCGCCTCCGGCCAAGGCGGCTGCACAGCCCGCGCCGCCGGAGGTGAAGCCAGCCTCCGCCGTCGCCCCGCCACCACCGCCGGAACCTGCCGCAGCGGCCGCCCCGCCGCCGGAACCTGCTCCGGCGCAAGAGTCGGGATCCGCTGTCGGCGCAGCCGCCGTCGAAGCCGCGAAAAGCCAGATCGGCACACCGTACGTGTGGGGCGGGGCCGCACCCGGCGGGTTCGACTGCTCCGGCCTAACCTCCTGGGCGTACAAGCAGGCGGGGCTGGACATCCCGCGCGTCGCCGCGGACCAAACCGTGGGCCGGCAGGTCTCGTACGAGGAGCTGCAGCCGGGGGATCTGGTGCTGTGGTCCGGCCACGCCGCCATGTACGCGGGAGACGGGATGATGATCGAGGCGGGCAGCCCCGTGCAGCTGAACCCGGTGCGCACAGAAAATCTGGGCATGACCTTCCGCGGATTCTGGAGGCCGACCGGCTAAAGTTTCCCGCATGACTACGCGCGCGATTCTCCCCGTCAAGATCTCCCTCACCGAGGGCGACTTTTACACCCTGTGGGCACCGACCTGGAAAGAAAAGGGCAGCGAGTGGCAGGCCTTCCTCGGCGACGACCAAGCCGTGCTGGCCTTCCACTCCCCCGAGGAGCTCCTGGCCTACCTGGAAACGACCAACGCCCACGACCTGGCGGACCACCCAAAGTGGCAGGAGTTCCAGGCCCAGGGCGACGACCGCGTGGTGCCCAACGACAAGCAGTACTTCGACATCATCGGCGCACCCGAGTTCCTGGCCGGCCGCCCGAGCCACGAAAACGTCTCGCGCCTGTCGCGCGTGTTCCAGATCTCCCGCTCCCTGGCGGACGTCGCCTCCGCGGAGCAGGCGCAGATTTTCTTCGCCTCCCACTCCATCCTGGGCAACGTCAGCCGCGGCTCCGACCACTACGCAGGCGAAAACGGCCTGTCCGAGTGGTCCGGCGTCGGCCGTGTTGTGCTGGCGAACTGGGAGAATGTGGTCAAGTCGTTGGATGAGTCTGTCCGTGTCGTCGATACGCAGGAGCTCGATGCCCAGCGCGTCGCAGCCGCCGGCACCGCTATTGCCGCCGCCACCGAAGCCCGCGCCGCTGCCGCCGAGCAGGCGCGCGCGGACGAGGAGGCCCGCGCTGCCGCGGAAGACCCGTACGACTCCTCCGCGTGGGGCCGCGCCGGCATCGACCCGGTGAAGATCTCCATCCAGGGCCAGAGCGTGTACACGCTGCGCACCTACCTGCGCGGCGCCCCGGTGTTCTTGGGCAAGTACGGCGAGATCATCACCTTCCCGTCCACCAAGCACCTGGGCCGCTGGATCCTGGAAAACGACGACCACGACCTGGCTGGCGTGTCCACCTGGCAGGACCTCATCGACACCGCCAACGCCGGCGAGCTGAAGGTGGAGGTCCACCCGGACAACTCCTACTCCTTCAACGGCATCGCAGCCGACATCAACAAGGGCACCGACGCGGTGGACACCGCACAGATGTCCAAGGCTTACGAGCTGCTCGCGGATGCCGCGGACTGGGCGCAGGACGACTCGCTGAACTCCCTGCTTTTGGCCAACCCGCGCATGCAGGACTACCTAGCGTACATGCTCGGCTCCACCCGCGCCGCGGGCTACGTGCCGTCCGCGCCGTTCACCGACAAGGCGGAGGCGTGGACCGAAATGGAAAACCAGCTGATCAAGCGTTTCTCCAAGTTCTAAACCGCTTCGCCGTTGCCCCTGGGCATCCCGACATGCCGGCGAAACGTGCCACCTTTACAATTTCCAGCTATGGCAGTGGACCAGGTCGACCCCCTCATCAGCTCCATCTATCACTGGATGGACATCTCCGGCGTGCTACTGATGGGCATCATCGGCGGCACCCTGGCCCGCCAGCTCGGCTACGACATCGTGGGCTTCTTCTTCATCGCAATGCTCTCCGCCCTCGGCGGCGGCATGCTGCGCGACGTGCTGATCAACCAGGGCACCGTCGCCGCGATGAGCCAGCCGGAGTACCTCATCCTGGCGTTCACCGGCGCGCTGATCGCCCGGTTCACCTACTTCAAAGGCAAAGCGTGGGAGCTTTTGCAGTCCCACGGCGACGCGCTGGTGTCCTCCCTGTGGGCGGCCACCGGCGCCTCCAAGGCCATCCAGTACGGCCTGCCGGTTTTGCCCACGATCATGATGGGCGTGTTCACCGCCACCGGCGGCGGCATGATCCGCGACGTAGTCACGGGCCGCGAACCCAGCGTGTTCGGCGGCAACCAACCCACCGTCATCCCGGCGGTGGCGTGCGCAGTGATCATGTTGGTGAGCAACGCCACCGGCTTCCTCGCGCTCGGCATGGTCATCGGCCCTGTGGTCAGTTTCGCGCTGTTCCTCGCCGGCTACTGGGGCAACTGGCGCGTTTCCACCGACTCCGAGTTCGCGCCCGTGAACGCCACGGTGAACATGACGGCCACGCAAGTCGCGCACCTGGCCAAGAAGGCGGAGAACAAGTCGCGCGCGGTGGCCCGCGAGCTTGAGCCCACCCGTGTGCGCTCTTGGCGCCACCGGCAGATGGAGAAGGCGCTGCAGCGCCGCATCGAGTCGGAGATCCGCAAGGGCAAGCGCCCGGCGGAGGCGGTCAGCGACGCGGACGATTTCCTCACCGAGTTCACTACCCAGTTCCCCGCCATCGACGCCGAGGTGCTGGCGGAGGCCGTGGGCACCACGCCGCAGGGCGCGGCGGAAGACGAGAGCCTCTTCGACAGCATCGGCGTGGATTTGGCCGGCGATTCCTACGAGGACGAGGCCGCGGAGGAGCCGGACCCGGCCGAGACGGAGGCGATGCACGCCGACATGCTGGATATCATTCTCTCAGACGAGGCCCTCACCGACGAGCTCATCGAGCGGCTCGCGGCCCGCTACGACCAGAAGGATTCCTAGATGAAGCGTGCGCTCGCAGCTGCCACAGCATTGAGCTTTTGCTTTGCGACGGCAGCTCACGCCCAAGACGCCGAAACCCCGACCGAAGCCACCTCCTCGGCCGGCCCGACCGTCGGCTACTACGACGAGGGCGGCAACTGGGTCCCGCCCAGCCGCGGCCGCGCCCCCGACACCGACAACTGCCCGCAGGCCACCTGGCCGCCGGAGCCGGTGTCCACCTCCGAGCGCGCCGCGTCCTCCCCTTCCCCGCTGCCCGTGCTTTTCGACGGCCCCTGCGGCATAACCGCAGCCGACGGCTACCAGGTCCCCGACGGCGTGGTCGCCTCCTCCTGGCTGGTGGCCGACCTAGATTCCGGCGACGTGGTGGCGATGAAGGACCCGCACGGGCGCTACCGGCCCGCCTCCATCATCAAGGTGCTGCTCGCGCTGACCGTGATCGACGAGCTGCCGCTGGACCAGAAGGTCCCGGTCTCCGCGGAATCCGCCGGCCAGGAAGGCTCCGCCGCCGGCATCGGCGAGGGCGGCGACTACACCGTCGAAGACCTGCTCACCGGCCTGCTGCTGTCCTCGGGCAACGACTGCGCACACGCGCTCGCCCAGGCCCTCGGCGGCGACGAGCTGGCGCTGGGCAAGGTCAATGCGCTGGCCAAGAAGCTCGGCATGTCGGACACCCGCGCGACGTCGTATTCCGGCCTAGACGGCGCTGGCATGTCCACCTCCGCCTGGGACATGGGCCTGGCCTACACCGCGGCGTTTGCCGACCCCACCTTCACCCGCATCGTGGACACGGAGCACACCACCTTCCCCGGCTTCGAAGACCTGCCGCCGTTCGAGCTGTGGAACGACAACCAGCTCTACCTCAACGACCCGGACGGCATCGGTGGTAAGACCGGCTACACCGACGACGCGAACCACACGTTCGTCGGCGCCGTGAACCACGAGGGCCGCCGTCTCGTGGCGGTTGTGCTGGACACGTCGGCCTACGACCACCGCCCCTGGGAGCAGGCGCAGATGCTTCTGCACGAGGCGTATGGGGTGCGAAGCTCCGTCGCAAAGCTTGAGCCCCTCGCTGAAAAGGCCCCCGAAACGACAACGGCCGCCCCCACCCCCGCACCTGCGCCTGAGCAGGCTGGGGAGGAGACGACCTGGAACCGCTGGTGGTCCTACCTGATTTTGGCGGCCGTGCTCGCGCTTGCGGCGCTGGCCACCGCGTTTAGTCTCGGGACAGCAGAGAAACCACGCCGACGCCGATAGCGCCCAGCGCCGCGCCGACGCCCAGCGCCTTGCCCGACGGCTTGGACTCCTCCCTGCCGCGAACCGCGCCCGCGCGGACGTTGATCACGGCCGGCTCCGGCACCTCCGCCGGCGCCATCGCGAGCGACTCGTCGGTGGTGGCAGTCCACGCCGCGACGTAGAGCACCACGCGCCAGACCAAGTACAGCATGACCATCAGGGTGATGATCGGGCCGAAGATCGCACCCGCCGGGCTACCGGTGGCCGAGGAAATGACCAGGCCGGCGAACTGCTGCAGGATGGCGAAGATGACCGCGCCGAGCAGCGCGCCCTTCAAACCGGACTTCGCCGGCACCTTCGTGCGAGGCATGTACATGTTCACCCACAGCATGACCAGGAAGCTGGCCAGCACGCTGACCAGGAAGCCGACGAGCCACACCACCGCGCGGGAACCCGGGAAGTCGCCGATGCCCAGGCGGTCCATGGCGGTGCTGGTCCAGCTGGACAGGCCCACCGCGGTCACCGACGTGGCGACCAGGAACAGCACGATCAGCACGATCAGACCGACCAGGTCCGCGAGCTTCTTGGTCACGAAGTTGCCGCCCTCATTCGCGTCCACCTTCCACATCGCGGACACGCCGACGCGCAGGTTGTTCATCCAGCCCAGGCCGGACCACAGGGTGGTGAGCAAGCCGATGCCGGCCACGGCGCCGCGCTGGTCGATGGCGGTCTCGACCAGCTCGTTGACCATGTCGCCCAGATCCCCGTCCAGGGAGTTGGCGATCTGATTTTGGATGTCATCCATCAGATCCGGGCGGGCGTTGAGGAAGAAGCCGAGTCCTGCGAAGACCAGCATCAGCAGCGGGAACAGCGCCAGCACCGAGAAGTAGGTGATGCCGGCGGCCATCTGGTTGCCGCCTTGCGCCCCGAAGCGGTCGTTCATGCGCAGCACGTGGCCGGCGGCGGGAGACTTCTTCTCCACCTTCGCCTCAAAGCCGCCCTGCTGCTGCTTCGAGGCGCGCTCAATGCCGTGTTCGTCGGTGTACGCCTTGCGCGGCGCGGTCGAGGTAGCCATCGACGTCCCTTCAACTATGTGTCATTTACCAAACACATCGTAGAGGAGGCTGTGCGACGGTGACGCGAGGTGCGGACCTAGCGCTTCGGGGCGAGGAAGCCGACCTTGTCGTACACGTCCGCCAGCAGCGGGGCCGCGACCTCGCGGGCACGCTCGGCGCCGCGGGCCAAGATGGATTCGAGTTCTGCGCGGTCGGACATGAGTTCGTCGAAACGTGCGCGCAGTGGCGTCGTAAAGCTTTCGAGTGCTTCTGCGGTGTCGACCTTGAGCGCACCGTAGCCCTGACCCTCGTAGCCTGCGACGATGTCGTCGATCGGCTTGCCGGTCAGCGCGGACTGGATGACCAGCAGGTTGGACACGCCCGGCTTGTTTTCCTTATCAAACGCGATCACGCCGTCGTTGTCGGTGACGGCGGAGCGAATGCGCTTGGCGGAGGTCTTCGGCTCGTCGAGCAGGTTGACAATGCCCTTCGGGTTCGCGCCCGACTTGGACATCTTGGAGGTGGGGTCCTGCAGGTCGTAGATCTTCGCCGCGCCCTCGACGATCATGCCCTCCGGCACGGTGAAGGTCTTGCCATAGCGGGAGTTGAAGCGCTCCGCCAGCGTGCGGGTCAGCTCCAGGTGCTGGCGCTGGTCCTCGCCCACCGGCACGAGCTGCGGGGAGTACAGGAGGATGTCCGCGGCCATGAGCACCGGGTAGGTGAACAGGCCCACGGAGGTGCGGTCCTGGCCCTGCTTGGCGGACTTGTCCTTGAACTGCGTCATGCGGCTGGCCTCGCCGAAGCCGGTCAGGCACTGCAGCACCCAGGTCAGCTCGGCGTGCTCGGGCACGTGCGACTGCACGAACAGGGTCGAGCGCTCCGGGTCGATGCCGAGTGCGATCAGCTGGGCGCAGCCGGCGAGGGTGCGGTGGCGCAGCTCCTCGGGGTCCTGGTCCACGGTGATGGCGTGCAGGTCCGGGATGAAGTAGAAGGCGTCGTAGCCGTCCTGCAAGTCGATCCACTGCTTCAGCGCACCGAGGTAATTACCCAGGTGGTAGGAGTCGGCGGTGGGCTGGATTCCGGAAAGCACGCGTTGCATGGGGTTCATAGTAGTGGGCCGGTGCGGGGAGGGAACCGGTGGCGGTGCGGGCGCGTCTAACTCTTTAATGCCGTCCACAGAAGGAGTACACGTTGGCTCTTACAAAATCAGACAGACCTTGGTTGCTTACAGCGCTCGCAGTTGCTGTTTCTCTCGGATTTGCTGTCAGTAATGCAACACGTTCGGCCGAAGAAGCCTGGATGGTGCTCGACTTCGCGTCTCGCATCATCGGGCCTCTTGGAGCTGCTTGCATTGCTTGGCTCGGGGTTTCGCAAACACTCGATAACTCGCAAAAGCTGGACCGTGTTAAGGAGTGGCACACGATGCTTCGCTGGGCGACTGACATGTGCAACGCCTCGAGCGAGCGTGAAGTTGAGGCGGGGATTGCTATTCTCGATTCCATCGACAGGCAGTCGGAAATCCCTGCCGACCAGCACGAGGTAATCGACGCGATCTTGACCGCCGTGTTCCGAAATCCCAACACGCCTTTTGAGGAGCAGCGATGACAGCCCGATCCAAAGCTAGAGAAATTCAGTCTCCGAAGCCGGAGTTTTCCCGGAGCCAGATCGCCGCGGCCAAGCTCATCGTGAAGCGCGATAAGGAAGGAAAAGGCAAGGTTCCCATTACGCCGGACATTCTCCGCGCAGCATCCTTCGACCTCTAGCCATGCGCATCACCGTTCTGCAGCCCGATTCGTTCGCGCCACTGCAACGCCTCGGCCCGTGGCTCGAGCGCGCCGGCGCCACCCTGCGCACCGTCGATCTCGGGGAGCCATTGCCTATGGACGCCTCCGGCGACCCCCTCATCCTCCTCGGTGGACGCGCAGATGCGCTGGACACGCACGCGTCGCCGTGGCTACCGGCGGTGCACGAGCTGCTGCACAGCGCCTTTGAATCGGGCACGCCCGTCCTCGGCATTTGTTTGGGACACCAGATCATCGCCGACTGTTTCGGCGGCGAAGTTTCCGTCGGCCTAGCTATGCAAGACGAGGAAGGCGCCACCCCGGTGACGTTGACCGACGCCGGCGTGGACGATCCCCTGCTCGGCCCAATCGGTCCATCCCTGGTGGTCGAGCAGTCCCACCACGACGCGGTAGTGACGCTGCCACCCGGCGCGACACTGCTGGCATCCAGCGAGCGCTGCCCGATTCAGGCCATGCGGCTGGGGTCGATCGTCTCGGTGCAGTTCCACCCGGAGTGCTCCCCGGAGGTGGCCGGCCAGTGGGCGGCGAACGGCGGCCACGACGGTGCCGCGGTCGAAGCGGAGCTGCTGCGCCACGACGACCATCTCACCCGCACCGGCGAAATACTCGCCGAGGGGTTCGTCGCCGCCGCCCGCGCTTGGCGCTGACGGCTCGGGTCGCCGCCCCGCCGCCGCTCCCCGCTCCCGCCCCAGTTCCGGCCCCATTCCGAGGATGCTTACTCCAGGATGCTTACTTCTCGAGTGGCGCGCTCCACAACCGCCGACCACACTCGAGAAGTAAGCATCCTGGAGTAAGCATCTAGGCGGGGTAAGCATCCTGAAGTAAGCATCTAGGCCAGAGTCACGGCCAGCCCGACGCGGCAGCGCACTGAGGTTCACGCTGCTTGCCGGGCCGCGTTTCTCGTCGCAAGGAAACTCTTCCTAATCAGCACCACGACAAGTACGATTCAGAGTATGAACAACGGTACGAGAATCAGTGTGAGTTTGGGTCGGAACGAACTCCAAACCCTGGATAACCTCGTTTCCGAGTTGGATTTGCGTTCTCGATCTGAGGGGATGCGCGAAGCGATCCTCGCCCTCCAGCGGGAATCACTCGCTAGAGCGTATGAGGAATGCTTCTCCGACCCGGAATGGAAGAAAGAAGCTGCCCTTTGGGATTCGCTGGCTGATGAAGGGCTAGACAATGCTTCGCGGTGAAATCCGCCTCGTTGATTTCGAACCAGCGGTCGGACAGGAAGCCAACAAGACACGGCCCGCCGTGATCGTCAGCAATGACACAGCGAATCAAGGCGCAGCGATACACGGCGGAATGATTACCGCCGTGCCGCTGACCTCAAACACTTCGAGAGTCTTCCCGTTTCAGACATACGTCGATGCCGAAGAGTCCGGCCTTCGAGTTGACTCAAAAACTCAGCCGGAACTCATGCGTTCAGTATCGGTCATGCGAGTCGGCAGACGAGTGGGACGGCTTTCTCCCCGCCAAATGATGGAACTCGACGAAGCTATCCGCATCCACCTCGACCTTTAACGCCCCTTACCGCTCCACCCACTCGGAGCGCAGCAGACCGTGGCGGGAGCAGGCGGCCTCCCACGCCATCGGCGAAATCTTCACCACCATGCGGCGCTGGCACAGCGGGCAGATGCGCGGGGCATCGTAGGGGCGGGCCGGGTCGAGCGGCCAGGCGATCTCGCCGGACAAAACGGCGTCGGCGAGATCGGTGTTGTCGGGAATCTTCATGCGCGGAAAACCTAGCGGGACCTAGCGGAACTTACAGCGACTTGATGGTGTCGTAGAGCACGCCGTGGCCGGAGTTGGCCTTCTCGCCCACCGGGGTGATGCCCAGGTTCACGCCCGGGGTCGCGCCTTCCATCACGCGGTCCACGGCGTCGCGGTCCTTTTCCATAGGGCGGCCGAAGGTGGTCAAGTAGTTGCCGCCAATGATGGCGTTGGCGCCGCCCATGAGGCCGGCTTCGGTGCCGTCGTCGCCAAGCGCGAGCTCGGTGCCACCCGCGAAGCGCAACTGGGTGGACGGCATGGCCAGGCGGAACGCGGCGACGGCGCGCAGCGCCTCGCCCTGCGGGACCAGCGGACGGTCCGCGAACGGCGTGCCGGGGCGCGGGTCGAGGAAGTTCATCGGCACCTCGTGCGGCTGGATCTCCGCGAGCTGCGTGGCAAATTCGGCGCGCTGTTCGATGGTCTCGCCCAGGCCGATGATGCCGCCGCAGCAGGTTTCCATGCCCTCTGCCAGCACGTTTTCCAGGGTGTCCTTGCGCTCCTGCCAGGTGTGGGTGGTCACCACGTTGGGGAAGAAGGACTCGGCGGTTTCGAAGTTGTGGTTGTAGCGCGACACGCCCATCTTGGCCAGCTGGCGGGCCTGGTCACGGGTGAGGATGCCCAGGGAGGCCGAGATGGAGATGTCCACCTCGTCCTGGATGGCGGTGACGGCCTCGGCGACTTGGTCGAGCAGCTGCTGGGTCGGGCCCTTGACGGCGGCGACGATGCAAAACTCGCTTGCGCCCATCTTCTCGGACTGCTTGGCGGCCTCCACCAGCTCGTTGATGTCCAGGGTCACGGCGCGCACCGGGGATTCGAACAGGCCGGACTGTGAGCAGAAGTGGCAGTCCTCGGGGCAGCCGCCCGTCTTCAGGGAAATGATGCCCTCGAGGGAGACGTCCACGCCGCAGTGCTTGATGCGCACCTGGTGCGCCAGGTCGAGCAGTTCCGGCAAGCGCTCGTCTTCGATGTTGAGGATCTGGACGAGCTCCTCCTGGTTCAGGCCCTCGCCGTTTTCCAGGGCCTTTTCGCGTGCGATGTCAAGGATGTCAGTCATTACTGGACTCCGTTCTTGGTGGTTCACGTCACAAGTAGGTGTCAGTGTAGCCCGTCCTTGAACGGTGTTCAGCATTTAGCGGTATTCAACCAAAAGTGGCGAGTGGTCGGACCACCGCTGCTCCACCGTCGGCGCCTTGTCCACCCAGGTCCGCTCGGCGCGCTCGAGCATGTTCGCGGTCGCAGCCTGCACGTCGATGCGCCACCCCGCGTCGTTGTTGAAGGCCTGCCCGCGGAACGTCCACCAGGTGTACGGCGCGTCGTCCGGGTGCAGCCTGCGCGCCACGTCGAACCACTTCGGGGAGCAATTTGCTTCTCGACGGCCCTCGGACACGTACTCCACAGCCCCCGCCCACACAGCATCGGCCTTGACGTCCAAGTCCTGGGCTTCCTCGTCCGGGAAGCAGCCGAACACCGCGTCCATGAACGCGCGCTCGTGCGGCAGAAAGCCCGACTTCTTGCGGTTGGTCTTCCAGTTCTTCAGGTCCTCGCGGCGGTGGCAGATGTTCCAATCGCCGCCGATGACCATGTCCGGGTACTCGTCCGCCCACTGCTCAAGCAACGGTTCGAACTCGTCGAGGAAACGGTACTTCTCGTCCTGCTTCGGGGTGTCGGCGGAACCCGACGGCAGGTACAGCGAGCCGACGCGGGTGCCGTCGGAAAGTGTGGCAGCGATGAAACGTCCCGCATCTTCGAAACTGGGGATGCCGAAGGTGACGTCGTTAAGCGGGGTGCGAGACAGGATGCCCACACCCGCGCGCCCCTTCGCACCGGGGGTCTCCGCGGGGGCGACGGCGAGGTGCCACCCGTCCTCGAGCGCGGGCGCCAACGCCGCGCGCGCCTGGTCGACGGTGGCGCGAACCTCCTGCATAAGCACCACATCCGCCGAGGTTTCGGTGAGCCAGGCCAGCATGCCCGGGTTGTCCTCGTTGCGGATTTTGGTGGCGGCACGGATGCCGTTGACGTTGACCGACGCAATTGTGAGACTCATGTGTGATGACCCTAGTAGTCTGGTTGGCTGAAGTCAGACACGTTAAAACAAAGGAGCATTATGGCGAAGATCATTTGGACCCGCACCGACGAAGCGCCGCTGCTGGCGACGTACTCCCTCAAGCCGATCGTGGAGGCTTTCGCTTCCCGCGCCGGCATCGACGTGGACACCGCCGACATCTCGCTGGCCGGCCGCATCCTCGCGCAGTTCCCGGACCGCCTCGGCGACAAGAAGGTCGACGACGCGCTGGCGCAGCTCGGTGAGCTGGCCAAGACGCCGGAAGCCAACATCATCAAGCTGCCGAACATCTCCGCTTCCCTGGTGCAGCTGAAGAAGGCCATCGCGGAGCTGCAGGCAGCCGGCTTCGACATCCCGGACTACGAGGACGCGCAGGACAAGTACGACGCAGTCAAGGGCTCCGCGGTGAACCCGGTGCTGCGCGAGGGCAACTCCGACCGCCGCGCCCCGGAGGCCGTGAAGAACTTCACCAAGAAGCACCCGCACTCCATGGGCGAGTGGTCCTCCGACTCCAAGACCAACGTCGCGACGATGGACGCCGGCGACTTCCGCCACAACGAGAAGTCCGTGATCATGCCGTCCGAGGACACCCTGACCATCAAGCTGGTCAAGGCCGACGGCGGCGAGGAGGTGCTCAAGGACGGCCTCAAGGTTGAACAGGGCGAGGTCATCGACGGCACCTACATGTCCGCTAAGGCTCTCGACGCCTTCCTGCTGGATGCCGTGAAGCGCGCCAAGGACGAAGGCGTGCTCTTCTCTGCGCACCTGAAGGCCACCATGATGAAGGTCTCCGACCCGATCATCTTCGGCCACGTCGTGCGCGCCTTCTTCAAGGACGTCTACGACAAGTACGGCGAGCAGCTCCTCGCAGCAGGCCTGGACGGCGAGAACGGCCTCGGCGCAATCTACGAGGGCCTGTCCGAGCTGGAGAACGGCGAGGAGATCCGCGCCGCCTTCGACAAGGCCATGCAGGACGGCCCGGCGCTGGCACAGGTGAACTCCGCCAAGGGCATCACCAACCTGCACGTGCCGTCCGACGTGATCATCGACGCCTCCATGCCGGCGATGATCCGCACCTCCGGCCACATGTGGAACGCCGACGACCAGGAGCAGGACACCCTGGCCGTCATCCCGGACTCCTCCTACGCCGGTGTGTACCAGACCGTGATCGACGACTGCCGCGAAAACGGCGCCTACGACCCGACCACCATGGGCACCGTCCCGAACGTCGGCCTCATGGCGAAGAAGGCTGAGGAGTACGGCTCCCACGACAAGACCTTCAAGATCCCGGCCGACGGCAAGGTCCAGGTTGTCAACACTGCCGGCGACGTGCTGATCGAGCACGACGTCGAGGCCGGCGACATCTGGCGCGCATGCCAGACCAAGGACGCCCCGATCCAGGACTGGGTCAAGCTGGCCGTCAACCGCGCACGCCTGTCCGGCATGAAGACCATCTTCTGGCTGGATGAGGAGCGCGCCCACGACCGCAACCTGATCGAGCTGGTGAAGAAGTACCTGGCCGATCACGACACCGAGGGCCTGGACATCTCCATCGCTTCCCCGGTCGAGGCCACCAAGACCTCCGTCGAGCGCATCCGCCGCGGCGAGGACACCATCTCCGTGACCGGCAACGTGCTGCGTGACTACAACACCGACCTGTTCCCGATCCTCGAGCTGGGCACCTCCGCGAAGATGCTCTCCGTCGTCCCGCTCATGGCTGGCGGCGGCCTGTTCGAGACCGGTGCCGGCGGCTCCGCCCCGAAGCACGTCCAGCAGGTCCAGGAAGAAAACCACCTGCGTTGGGACTCCCTCGGCGAGTACCTCGCACTGGCCGAGTCCTTCCGCCACGAGAAGAACACGAACGGCAACGACAAGGCCGGCGTCCTCGCCGCCGCGCTGGACCAGGCCACCGAGAAGCTTCTCGACGAAGGCAAGTCCCCGTCCCGTAAGGTGGGCGAGATCGACGACCGCGGCTCCCACTTCTGGCTCTCCCTGTACTGGGCAGAGGCACTGGCAGCCCAGTCCGACGACGCCGAGCTGGCCGAGGTCTTCGGCCCGATCGCGAAGGACCTGCGCGACAACGCCGATGTGATTGACAAGGAGCTCCTGGACGCCCAGGGCAACGCCGCCGACCTCGGCGGTTACTACTGGCCGGACGAGGAAAAGACCTCCGCGGTCATGCGCCCGTCCGCAACCTTCAACAAGATCATCGACGAACTGGAGAAGTAGCTCGCTGTTCTGAGATCGGCCGGTGTCGGGGTTTCGCGCCCCGGCACCGGCCGTTTTTGTTTGTTCAGGCTTGGCAGCGCTGTGCCCAGCCCGGTACCTCCGCCCCACTTACCGCAAACGCTTACCGAGGAACTAGAGCACCCACATCAGAATCAGAAGCACGATTTTTTTCTTGCTCCGTAACCAGAAAAAGATGCCAGAACAGCCCTTAAACTCTTCAAAAAACTCCCTTACCTGCGGAATTGTTTTCTTGCCTGTTTCTTGCTTCTGGGGGATACTTGAGGCATGTCACCACTTAATTCCACCTCGGAGCCTCAACTCATCGCTAGAATCCAGCGATTCCTCGACTTGCCTGCGGAGCTCCCTTGGCTGGAGTTTAAGGAAAACAGCACCACGACCGGCCCGGAAATCGCCAAGTATGTGTGCGCGTTAGGCAACTCAGCTCGTCTTCATGATGAACCAGCAGGCTACCTGATCTGGGGTGTAAGTGATACGCATGAAATCGTAGGCACTTCGTTCCAATGGGAGATAACGAAAGGCAAAGGCAACGAAGACCTATTCCCTTGGTTGCAGCGTACAGTCTCCCCCACGCCGACGATCTCCTTCGAATCGGTCACAATCGAAAGTAGAACCGTCGTACTCCTCCGGATTCCGGCTGCCCTTTCGGCCCCTTATGCCTACGATGGAACCCGTTACTTCCGACAGGGCAGCTACACAAAAAACTTAATGGACTTTCCAGATCGTGAACGCGAGTTGTGGAGGAAACTCAACCAGTTCGAGTTTGAAACCAGCAACGCCGCGGAAGGCCTCGAGCCCGAAGAGATCACCTCTCTTCTCTCCTCCGACGCTTTCTTTATCAACCGGCCCGAACTGCCACGCAATGTTGGTGGCGCCCTCATCGACACAATGCGAGCAGCGGAGGCGATTACATACTCCCACGAATTGGGCTGGTGTATTCCTGCTTGGTCTGCTCTGATGTACGCGCGCTCACTCAAATCCTTCCCACACCTCGCCGGCTTAGCCCCTCGCGTGATGCACTTCGGTGACACATCGCGGACGCAACTCCAACGAGAATGGGAGTTTGACGAGGGATACGCCGCCTCGTTTAGCGAGATCGTGACCTTGGTGAACACGTTAAAACCCGGTGGAGAGACTATCGATCCAAGCGGACGCCGAATTGAAACCCCGCTGCTGCCCACTGTGGCATTTCGCGAAATATTTGCGAATGCGCTCATGCACCAGGATCTGGAACAGCGCGGTCAGTACTTGACCGTTGAGATTTTCAGCGACCGCGTGGAAGTAACCAATCCTGGTACACCGTTGGTCGATCCTCAACGTTTTATTGACTCGGCTTCTACCACTCGTAATGCACACCTCGGCGAAGCACTTCGCCTCGCACACTTCGTAGAGCAACGCGGAAGCGGCTGGGACAAGATCGTTGCGTCGCTGGAAAAAGAGCACTTTCCACCGGCACTCATTCGCGCAAACGGCACAACCACCGTCACACTGAGCGCCTACCGCCCCTTCAACCTAATGACTACGGATGAAAAGATCGAAGCCGTCTACCAGCATGCGTGCCTCGGGTTTCTGGATAATCGCGCCATTACTAACGCATCAATACGGCATCGCTTCGGACTCAGGGATTCGCAGGCCTCCCAGGCGACCCGACTTATTAACACCACGGTAGACAAAGGCCTCATCCGGCTCTACGACCCGGATGCCGGACCACGCAACCGCCGTTATGTCCCTTTCTGGGCTGAGTAGTTTTCTTGCTCTGTAACCGAAAAAGGGCGCCAGCACAGGCTTAGAACCCCTTTACAAACTCCCTTACCTGCGGAAACGTTTTGTTGCCTGTTTCTTGCTTCTCAGGCGCGTCACCCACGACGCAGAGCTGGCCGAGACCTTCAGCTCGATCGCCAAGGACCTGCATGGCTGCGCCCAGACCATCGACACGGAGCCCCGGGAAGGTGCCGTGCGTGAGCTTTCGCTTATTGTTTGGACCACGTATTTAGTAACGGTGTGGTGGGTTTCGGGTAACGCTCGGGTGGGTATCGAGTAACAGCCGGGCCAGTGCGCCTTGAACGTATGCCATGGGTTCTCCCAGCTGTCCGCTCAGCCGATTCGACGTGTTGAGCTACGAGCTAGCGAAGCAGCACGTACAGCGGAACCGCCGGCCCGGGCCAAAAGGAGGGGCCTGGTAGCGGCTGAGTATTGACCGCGCCCAGCTGGGCCCATGTGAACAACCACACCACGACCCTATGCGCAGAGGGTGATGTTTTGTTCTGCGAGAGCTCACGGGCATTTTGCACGTTGCAGTGCCTCTGACAACGTCGGCGCACTGACGGGGCGCGTCACCAGTACCCCGTTCCGGACTGTTACTGGATGCTCACCATCGCGTTACTCGATACTCACCACGGTGTTACTAGATGCGACCACGCAACACTTATCGACGAGCTCCGCCCTCAACTCCCCTTTCCGTTCTTCCCAACGCCCCAGTTCATGCGTGTCTTCTCGGTCCATCCCCATGCGAATTAGACGCGGGGAACCCCGCCTCGGTTCCCTCGCAGGTTTATATTCACGCAAATCCACAGTCCATAGCCCGTATAGACCGCTTGGTACGCAATGGCAGACAAAGCGGACTACATTGCACCCCATGACGAACTCGAAGCAGAAGTACGACAACTCCAACGCTAGCGAATGGTCGTTTGGCACCCGCTCCATTCACGCCGGCCAGCAAGTGGATCAGGATTACGGCGCGCGCAACCAGCCGATCTACATGACCACCAGCTACGTCTTCGACGACGCCCAGCACGCCGAGAACCGCTTCAACCTCTCGGATGCAGGCCCGATTTACACCCGCCTGACCAACCCGACGCAGTCCGCGCTGGAGGACCGCCTCGCTTCCCTGGAGGGTGGCGTGGCAGCAACGGCGTTCGCCTCCGGCATGGCCGCGGAGACCGCCGCGATCCTCACCCTCGCCCAGGCCGGCGACCACGTGGTCACCTCCCCGCGCCTCTACGGCGGCACCGAGACGCTCTTCCAGCACACGCTGCCGAAGCTGGGCATCGACTTCACCTTCGTGGACAACCCGGACGATCCGGAAAGCTGGCAGGCCGCCGTCAAGCCGAACACGAAGGCGTTCTACGGCGAGACCTTCGGCAACCCGATCGCGGACGTGCTGGACATCCCGGCCATTTCCGAGGTGGCCCACAACAACCAGGTCCCGCTGATCGTGGACAACACCATGGCCACCGCGGCGCTCGTCCGCCCGCTGGAGCTCGGCGCTGACATCGTGGTCCTTTCCACCACGAAGTTCTACACCGGCAACGGCGCGGCCATCGGCGGCGCGATCGTGGACGGCGGCACCTTCGACTGGACCGTTGAGCGCGACGGAGAATCAGTCTTCCCGCTGTTCACCACCCCGGACCCGGCTTACCACGGCCTGAAGTACGCGGACCTCGGCGCGCCGGCATTTGCGCTGCGCGCCCGCGCCGGCCTGCTGCGTGACACGGGTGCGGCGATTTCCCCGTTCAATGCCTGGGTGGCGTTGCAGGGTATCGATACGTTGGCGTTGCGCGTCGAAAAGCATAATGCGAACGCGAAGAAGGTCGCCGAGTTCCTGAGCACCCACGACAAGGTGGCCAAGGTCAACTATGCGGGCCTGGAGGGCTCGCCGTACAAGGCCACACAGGAGAAGTTGGGGCTGAAGTACACCGGTTCGGTGTTCTCTTTCGACATCGCCGGCGACCAAGACGACAAGACCGCGGCCTGGAAGTTCATCGACGCGCTGAAGCTGCACTCCAACCTGGCCAACATCGGCGACGTGCGTTCCCTGGTGGTCCACCCGGCGTCCACGACGCACTCGCAGTCGGATGCCGAGGGTCTCGCGCGCGCCGGCATCACCCAGGCCACGGTGCGCCTGTCCGTGGGCATCGAGGACGTCGAGGACATCATCGCGGACCTCGAGCGCGGCTTCGCGGCGGTGTAAATGCTGGCTGCGGAAGGCGAGCTGGGCACCGTCGCCATCGGCGACGTCCACACCGAGGCAGGAGCGGTGATTCAGGATGCGCACATTGCCTATCGACGGTGGGGCGTCCCCCGCGGCGACCTGGGCGGCAAGAACAACATCCTGCTGGTGGAGCATGCCTTAACCGGCGACACCGACGCCGCCGACTGGTGGTGCGAGGCCATCGGCCCCGGCAAGGCGCTGGACACCGACGCGTGGTGCGTGATCTGCACGAACGCGCTTGGGTCCTGCTACGGCTCCACCGGCCCGTCCAGCGAACACCCGGACGGCGGCGTGTGGGGCTCGCGCTTCCCGGCGATCAACATGCGAGACATGGTGCACGCCGAGCGCGCGTTCCTGGAAGCGCTGGGCATCGGCCGGGTCCACGCGATCATCGGCGGTTCCATGGGCGGCGCGCGCACCCTGGAATGGACCCTGCTCTACCCCGAGGCCGTGGACTACGCGCTGGTGCTCGCGGTCTCCGCCCGGGCCAGCGCCTGGCAGATTGGCATCCAGTCCGCGCAGATCACCTCGATCACCCATGACCCGGATTGGCACGGCGGCGACTACCACGACACCGGTTGCGCTCCGGACGCCGGCCTGGCGGCGGCACGCCGCATCGCGCACCTGACCTACCGCGGCGAGCTGGAAATCGATGAGCGCTTCGGCACCGCCGCCCAGTCGGGTGAGAACCCCCTCGGCCCCTTCCGCGCGGACGGCGAGCGCTTCGCCGTACAGTCCTACCTGGAGCATCAGGGCACAAAGCTCACCAAGCGTTTCGACGCAGCCAGCTACGTCACCCTCACCGAAGCCCTCAACCGCCACGACGTGGGACGCGACCGCGGCGGGCTGAACAAAGCGCTGGCCTCGTCGACCGTGCCGACCATGATCGTGGGCGTGGACACCGACATCTTGTACCCCTACCACCAGCAGGAACACCTCTCCCGCAACCTGGGCAACCTGCTCGCCATGGCGAAGCTGTCCTCGCCGGTCGGCCACGACGCCTTCCTCGTGGAGGCCCGCCAGATGGACCGGATCCTGCGCAACTTCATCTCGTTGACGCACGAAACCCCGTCCGCGCGCGAGGTCGCCGCCGAGCGCGGCGCCTACGACATCTAAAGGTCTATGACCTGCACCGCGGTACCGTCCGCGGTGGCCAGGTAGGCCCGGCCCATGCCGACCCAGCCGGCAAACGGGGCGTCGGCAAGCGTGATGCGCTCGTGCACATGCCCGAGCAGCCACGCGCCGTACCCCAACGCGGCGAGCTCCTCGCGGGTGCACGGCAGGCACGGGTTGTTGGAGTACTCGCCGGTCACGGAGGTGTGCAACAGCCCCAGGTTCGGCGCGCCTTCTACTGGTGCCGGGAACCTTGCGACGAGCTCTCGCGGATCCCGGTCCACCTCCACCGCAGCGGTGTGCAGCGCCCACCCCCCCCCCCCGGTTGGCTGGGGCTCTTGCCGTGCGACGA